>JAGCXJ010000044.1 GCA_017961385.1 Lachnospiraceae bacterium | reverse complement strand
GTATTTTGTATTGGCTTTGATCGATGCCTTTTTATCCTTCCATCTGTCAAAATCACTCATTATGGCTAGCATCTCGTCAGCTATCTCTTCTTCAGAGTGCGGTCTGACATATCTTAGATAGGATATCATTCGAGTCATTGCCTTCGGACTTTTAAGCTGCCTTGCTATAAGTTCTCCAAGCTCGCCCGGCATGCCAAGACTTACTATTTCATCTACCAGTCTTTCTTTAGTTGATGTCCACTCTCTCTTTTGATCAGTCAAATCTGTTTCCTTGTCATATGACACGTGTGTCATACGTATAAACCCTTTAGTTTACGCATTTCTTTCTGTCTTCTTTACTTAACTTTCAAAGAAAAGAAAATAAGATTAGCTCAGTTTCGCTGTTTTGACTTTTTGAGTCAATGCAAATTATGTAAACCATTTATATCCAGTTATAGTCTCCGCCTGTCACTGCCAGGCTTAACAGCGTATCATATTTGAGGACATCCTCGCCCTCGAGCATCTGAATGAGTTTTGCATTCTCTTTGGCTTTGGGCATTTCCTCATCCGGTCCTATCTCCATGCTTACTTCTTCACCGCAATAAGGACATACAAGAGTCGGTGCTATCCTCAGATCAAGAAATCGACTGCCGCATTCCAGACATTCGTAAAATCCGCACTTTTGTGTGTCATCAGGTACGTAATACATATAATTTACCTTCTTTTTATCATTTGAGCAGCTTTGAAAACTCAAGCGCTTTTGAAAGATCTCCGTCTATCTTTATCTTACCCGTAGTATATCCGAGTACGGGATCGAGCTTTCCGTCAATAAGCTTGTTGAAGTTTGTCATATTCATCGTTATTGCACAGTTTCTGTCATGATAATCATAGGGCTCCACATTTATTCTGTGATCCTTGCACTCTACGTAGAATACTCCGCTTTCCTTGCCTTCGATATTGATCTGAACCGCAAGAAAACCCTTATCAGATGCATCAACCTTTTGAGCCATCTTTCTTACTTTTGCTACCAGTTCATCAAATGTCATATCCTGCTCCTTTCCTGTAAACCGTAGTCTAGATATCAGCAGATGATATCCGCCACCTTGCATGATGCGACCGCTATAAGGTCATTTGGATCAAGTTCTATCTGAAAACCGACCTTTCCCGCACTGACAAAGATCGTATCATAATTTAGAGCTGTCTCATGAATAAAAGTCGGAAACTGCTTTTTCATTCCGACAGGAGAACACCCTCCATGAACATAGCCTGTAAGCGGGAGTAATTCCTTTTGCTTTATCATGCTCACCGCCTTTTCATTTGCTGCCTTTGCTGCCTTTTTAAGGTCAAGCTCATCAGTTACGGGAACAACAAATACATAGTAAGCGCCGCTCTTTGCCTGAGTTACCAGTGTCTTGAACACTTTTTTCTTGTCTTCTTTAAGTATTCCCGCTATCTGCTCGCCGCTTAGCGTGGGATCACTTTCATATGAATGGCTCTCATAGGAGATCTTCTTTCCCTCAAGCACTCTCATCACATTTGTCTTGTCTTCTTTTTTCATTTTGTACCGCTTTCAGTTTATCAGAATAGTCCGCATCCGTTTCTTTCGGGTCTGTCCTCACCCGACTCGTAATGAGCTCTGAATTCCATGTTTATGTCCTTAAGCTCTCTGATCCCGTCAATGTAATCCTGATACATGTCTGCAATGCCTGCCATGCATCCGTCACAGGAACCGTTGATGTTGCCGATGGATTCTTCGACTATCCTTTCTCTTTCTTCTTTGGTTGTCTCGCTAATCAGATATCCCATTTACTTCTCCCGCTCTGTTATCCCTGCGGATTCCATTCCTTTAATGCCTCGATTATCCTGAGATCATCCTCTGAAAAATCATAGCCTGCCTGTGTCTTATTTATTATCCTGTTTAAAAAGTCCTTTGGATCTTCAAAAGCCGAAATGCCGCTTACCGGTCCTTCATCCAGAAGTGCATCGGCTATCGCAAGAATGGCATGCATCTGTTCATAACTGAGCTCATCTTCTTTATTGATAAGATCTTCCATACCTGTCTTTTCGTATACGGGCATAGCTGAATAAGCTGCGACAACATCATTGTCAACACCGTTATACAAAAGCCAGCTTCTTGTCTCCTCATCATCTGCCGATATAAAATCCACGCAGTGGATCCTGCCCCAGCCTCGTACTTTCTTTGCAAGATCAAGTATCTCTCTTTCCGCGTTCGGCCAGTTTCTCATGTTGAACACACTAAAGATCGTGAACTCATCACTGAGTCCAACTGTACGTATAACGTCGGCAAGATTCTCATCTTGATATGCATCAAACAGTTCCAGAATGCTAAGTCCTACTTTAAGACATTCCTTATCAGCTGATTTTGTCAGCAGATTCACTGCAAATCTGTACATGTTGTTAGGATCAAGGTCATCTTTATTGTCTACTATGCAGCGCTGTATATCATCTATAATGGAAACAACGCGATGCTTTGCGCAAAACAATGTAAAGCCGCCTTCAGCCTCATCAAACTTTCCATTTCCCGCAAGCTTTAACAGACTCAAAAGCTCGTTCTTTTCTTCATCATTAAGCGGTGTATGCCCCATGTGATAGATCATGATACCGTCCATCGCACCGTCAGCAAATCTCGGCTTTCCTTCCTCTGTATCATCAGGAAGCGAAAAAGATTCGGGAAGTATCCCGTCAGCATTTCTGCTGCCGTATATCAGTTCAGTAAGTGATCGCATTTTCAATCTCCATTTTGTATATTATCTGCTTCTATTTTATTAAGGTCGATTATCTTTGTCTAGGTTTATATGTATCCATAATCAAAACAAAACGTCAATAAATGTCATTGCCAAAATAAAAAAGATCATCATCGCTTTC
>JAGCXJ010000007.1 GCA_017961385.1 Lachnospiraceae bacterium | reverse complement strand
GCTTTGCTCATAAAGGATTCACTTAAGAGCAAGCTTAAGAAGGTAGATGTGTCTGAATATGGCGGAGCACCGCTTTTAGGTCTTAACGGACTAGTTGTTAAGACACACGGCTCAAGCAAATCCGGAGAAATAAAAAATACACTTATACAGTGTATAACCTTTAAAGAACAGAATATCAATGATAAGATAAAAGAGATCATTGGGAATACAGAAGACAAGATTTAAGGAGAAGTGTATTATGGAATTTGAAAAGCTTAAGAAAGTTATCGCAGAGGTTCTCAGCGTTGATCCTGATGAGATCACTATGGAAACTACTTTTACTGACGATCTTGGAGCAGATTCACTGGATTTATTCCAGATCATAATGGGGTTGGAGGAGGAATTCGATATCGAGATTCCGCCGGAGAAAGCTGAAAATATTACCACTGTTGAAGAAGCTGTGGAGCTTATTAAGAGTGAGATAGGTCAGTAACTTAAAAAAGCCCGTTTAATGGGCTTTTTTAATTGAAGGAGCTTATATGATATCCAAATCTATAGAAGACCTTGAAAAAACCATAGGATATACATTTAAAGATAAGAATCTCATAAAAAGAGCACTTACTCACAGTTCTTTTGCTAACGAGCAGAGAATCAACTGTGACGGTGATTATGAAAGGCTGGAGTTTCTTGGAGATGCAGTGCTTGAACTTGTTTCAAGCGAATTCTTCTATAATAAATATCCGGATCTTCCAGAAGGAAAACTTACAAAGATACGGTCATCCAATGTTTGTGAACCTGCCCTGGCATATTGTGCAAGAGAGTTCGAACTTGATAAATATATCAGGCTTGGCAAAGGAGAAGAACAGACAGGCGGACGAAATAGAGATTCCATCATATCTGATGTATGTGAAGCACTTATAGGAGCCATATATCTGGATGGCGGTATGGAATATGCTCATGATTTCATACATCGATTCATATTAGCTGATCTTGAGAACAAGACATTGTTTCTTGACAGCAAAAGTGTATTGCAGGAAATGGTCCAGGCAAATGATCATACCTCTCTTGAATACAAACTTGTAAACGAGACAGGACCGGATCATAACAAAGAGTTTACTGTTCACGTCTTTGTCGGCGGCAAGATGACAGGTGAAGGTATCGGAAAGACCAAAAAGAGTGCCGAACAGAAAGCAGCCTATGAAGCGATAAAAAAATTCAAGAAATTGTAATGAATAAGAAAGCGAGTTAAGAAGTGTATTTAAAAAGCATAGAAGTACATGGATTTAAATCCTTTGCAAATAAAATAGTATTTCAGTTTCATAACGGTATAACCGGTATTGTCGGACCAAACGGATCCGGAAAGAGTAATGTTGCAGATGCTGTTAGATGGGTTCTTGGTGAACAGAGAGTAAAACAGCTTAGAGGCGGTAACATGCAGGATGTTATTTTCTCTGGCACAGAGATGAGAAAACCTCTTAGTTATGCATATGTTGCAATAACTCTCGATAATACTGACAGGCAATTGGGAATTGATTTTGATGAAGTTACAGTTGCCAGAAGACTTTATCGTTCAGGTGAAAGTGAATATCTTATAAACAATACTGCATGCAGACTTAAGGATGTAAACGAGCTTTTCTATGATACAGGTATCGGAAAAGAAGGATATTCTATCATAGGTCAGGGTCAGATCGATGCTATATTAAGCGGCAAGCCCGAGGAAAGACGAGAACTCTTTGATGAAGCTGCTGGTATCGTAAAATTCAAACGACGTAAGATCGCAAGTGAAAAGAAGCTTGAAGAAGAAAGAAACAACCTTGTCAGAGTAAATGATATTCTTGGAGAACTTGAAAAGCAGGTAGGACCGCTTGAAAAACAGGCCGAGAAAGCAAAAGTATATTTAAAGAAAAAGGAAGAGCTAAAGCATAATGATGCCAATCTCTTTCTGTTAAGCAATGCATCAACAAGAGAACAGTTATCAAATGTAGAAGAGAAATATAAAATAGCATATTTTGACCTTCAGACATCACAGGATGCATTTGCAAAGATAAAAGAGGAATATGATTCAACTCAGAACAGGATCGAAGAACTTGAGCAGACCAGAGAAGATGAAAGAAAACTCTTGTCTGAGGCTGATAGTACCAGATCAAAGCTTGAAAACCAGATCGAGCTTTTAAAGGAACAGATCAATTCCGCAAAAGGTAATGAAGAGCACTTAAACAACAGGAATGACAGTGTCTCAAAGCAGATTGAAGAAAAGAATGAAGAAGTAAAGAAGATTGCGGATCGCAAGGCTTCTATTGATGTGCGCTTAAATGAAGCTACTTCAAAGAAAGAAAAGTTAAAACTTGATCTATGGCATATACAGAATGAAATAGAAGAAAAGAACAATGAAATAGAAGAAAAGAAAAACAGTATAATCAAGATCCTCGGAGAAAGAGCAAATATCAAATCAAGACTTGAGCGTCTTGATACACTGCAGGAACAGATCGATATAAGAAAGGCTGAACTGACAAGCAAGATTGTAAGTGCTAAGACAGATGAAGAAAAACAGCAGGATGTCATAAAAGGTTTAGAAGAAGAGTTTAAGACTGTTACAGCTCAGATAGGAAAACTCGAAGAAGAAGAAAAAGAAAAGGAAACTCTTTCTTCTAATATGAAGGCTCAGATTGAAGATCTTGATAACAGATACAGAGATGCTCAGGTTAAATATCATCAGGATAAATCTACATATGAGGCGCTTTCTAATATAACGGAACGTTATGAAGGATACGGCGGTTCTGTTAAGCGTGTCATGGAAGAAAAGGATAAGAACAAGGGTCTGATAGGTGTTGTCGCTGATATAATCAAAACAGAAAAGAAGTATGAGATAGCAATTGAAACTGCACTTGGCGGCAATATCCAGAACATCGTTACGGATGATGAAGAAACCGCAAAAAAGATGATAGCTCTGCTTAAAAAAGAAAGAGCCGGTAGAGCTACTTTCCTTCCTCTTACGAGCATAAAGCACCCTCAGGAATTCAAGACTCCCGAAGTACTTGATGAAAAAGGTGTTATCGGCATGGCTGATGCTCTGGTAAATACTAAAAAAGAATATGTGAATGTTGCCAAAGCAATGCTTGGAAGGATTGTTGTCATTGATAATGTTGACAATGCTGTTAAGATCGCGCGTAAATTTGATTACGGTGTGCGTATGGTCACCTTGGAAGGTGAATTGTTAGTTCCAGGCGGTGCCATCAGCGGTGGTTCTTTCAAAAAAGATTCAAATCTTCTTTCAAGAAGAAGAGAGATGGAAGAAATGCAGCAAAACATGAAAGAAACACTGATACTGATCGACAAGCTGCAGGAAGAGATTGAGGAAACAAAGAAGAACAGGAATGCGATAAGAGTCGAGATCGAAAACATCAAGATGACTCTGCAGACTACATATATAAAGCAGAATACGGTAAGACTTTCATTAAATGCTGCAAGAAACAGACAGGAAGAGAATCAGGCTGATACTGATACATTAAAGAACGAATCAGTAGAACTTGAAAAGCAGATAGGAAATAATGAACTTGAAAGAAAGAACATTCTTGATCTTATGCAGCAATCCAATGAGGACGAGCATGCTTGCGAGGAAGCTGTTGGCAGATTAAACAAAGATCTTGATGATAAGAGAAACGAGGAGAGCAAACTCAGCGAAGAGCTTGCTGCAGCTGATGTTGAACTTGAAAAGGTTGCTCTTGAAGCAAGTTTTGAACAGCAGAATATCGATCGAATAGAAGCTGAAAAGCAGCGTTTCACCGATGAACTCACCGAGATCAAAGATATGATGGGTACTTCTAAGGAAGAAATCGAGATCAAGGAACACG
>JAGCXJ010000043.1 GCA_017961385.1 Lachnospiraceae bacterium | reverse complement strand
TGAGCAAGCCCTATGTGATGATTCTTGCCAATCTGGGACAACGTTCTTATAACTCGCGGACAGCGTTCCCGAAATATACGGACAGTGTTCCTGAAACATGCGGACAAGAACACTGTCCCAGAGGGACAAGCTGACATCTATTGTTTGCAGTGTATCACAAAGTTCATTTGCTGTCATCAGCCGGAGGCTGATGCTCGACCGTAGGTCGCCGGGACGGTCCCTTAAGGTCGAAGCGATAGGCATTTCGTACCAGACGATCCAGTATCGCATCTGCTATAGTCCGATCCTTGAAAATTGATGGCCATTCCTTTACAGGAAGCTGCGCAGATATAGCTATTGAACGCTTTGCATGATGGCGTTCCTCAACAACCTCCAGCAGATCCTGCGTGGCAGCCAGATCAAGCTGTTTCAGGCCAAAATCGTCAAGTATGAGAAGTGCCGGTTTTATCATATCCTGCATAAGCTTGTTGTATGATCCGTCCCCGCGGCCGATGGATAGGTTTGTAAGCAGTCGCGGAACGCGGTAGCTTTTAACCGACAGGCCTTTCATACAGGCTTCACGCCCGAATGCAGAGAGCAGGTACGTCTTTCCTACTCCGGTCGCTCCGGTGATGATCAGATTAGCGCCATTGCTTATCCATTCACAATCGGATAGACGGGCTACATCTGTCCGCTTCAGCTTACGGGCTGTATCGTAGTCGATATTTGCCAGATATGCTGTCGGCTCCCGCAGTCCGGCGGCTTTGATAAGCCTTTGTACCTTGGCATTATTCCTTGCATTGTATTGTGCATTGACGATCATGGAAAAACGCTCATCAAAATCCAGATCTGCCATGGCCGGTAGTTCCTGCTGTCTCTTGTATTCCAGCTTCATAGCATGGAGTTTCATTTCAGACAGCTGTTCATTGGTCTGATAGTTCATGATGGGTACCTCCTTCTCATTCCCATTCTCCGACACGGAGATTTTCATGGTATGGAGTTGGAGTTTCCGCATCGGTGTTTGTGGTTGCAGGTTGAGTATCCTGACCATTCTTCAGGATGTTCTTCAGCGTTGTATATGATACAGAATTGAGACTTATCGCTTTAGCGCAGGCATTCTCAACCCTGGCATCACCGTATGTCTTAGGAAAGTTGATCACTGCCATACGAAACATTGGTACCGTGTACCGTTAATGTGAACTTCCCAGATAATTAACTCTCATGAATGGAAATATCTGGGAGGAATGACAGAAAAACATTGATTTTATGCGGCTTGGGGCTTGATTTTTATAGTGGTTATGGTATACTGATAGAGAGTTAAATAACTCTCAAAAGGAGGTATGCCGTGTACGAGAAGTATCTTGTCAGGATCCCATCCGATACGGACGGAGTTACGACTAAGACCATCAATAATACAAGGTATGTGTATTACGTGTATGGGAGGGAGTATCTTTCGGATAAGAAATATACTAAACCGCAGAATACGACCATAGGTAAGTGCCCGGAGGGCGATGATGAAAGGATGTACCCCAATGCCAACTTCTTCAAGTACTTTGCTGAAGCCGAACTCCCGGAAGAGGCAGAATTCACGCCGGGGCGCAGCAGCTGTCAGCATATCGGTGCGTTCATTGTAATACGTAAGATCATTGCCGAATACGGACTGGATAAGATCGCGGATGAAGTTTTTGGCAGTGATGGAGGGCTGTTCCTGGATCTTGCAGCATATAGCCTTATTACGGAAGACAATGCAGCACAATACTATCCCGATTATGCATGGAATCATCCGGTGTTTACTGAAGGGATGAGGATATACAGCGACACCAAGGTCGGGAGGTTTCTTGCATCGTCCAATGCTGATGAGAGGATATCGTTCCTGAATAAATGGAACGTAAAGAGGGATCACAGGGAGACTATTTATATATCCTATGATTCGACAAATAAGCATTGTCAGGCAGGGGATATAGAACTGGCCGAGATCGGACATGAGAAGGACAAGCAGGGAAAACCTGTATTTAATTATGCGATAGCATACGACCATAATAATGAGGAGCCTCTTTTCTATGAGGATTATCCCGGAAGTATAAATGATGTCTCGCAGCTGCAGTGCATGCTAGGTAAAGCGGCGGGATATGGCTACAGAAATGTAGGATTCATACTTGACCGCGGATACTTTAGCGAGCCGAACATCAGGTACATGGATAAAAACGGCTATGCATTTCTTATAATGGTCAAGGGTATGAAAAAGCTGGTACGCAGTATAGTGACCGGCGTTAAGGGCAGTTTCGAGTTTTCGAGAAAATACAGTATACGATCTTATAAAGTGAGTGGTATCACTGTAAAGGCAAAACTCTTTGAGAAAGATGAAGAAGACAGGTATTTTCACGTGTTCTACAGTGACAGGAAGGAGTCGGCTGAACGGGAAGCTATAGAGAGCAAGGTCGACCGGATGGCAAAATATCTGAAAGATCATCAAGGTGAAGATATAAGACCGGGAGGAGATTTCAAGAGATACTTTGATCTTATATACTACCATGAAGGGAAAGAGGATGAAGCCCTCATGGCAGCAAAAGAGCTTTATGATGCAATAGATGAAGACATAGCGCTCTGCGGTTATTTCGTGCTGATATCATCAAGAAAGATGACAGCAGAGGAAGCTCTGGAGTTATACAAGAGCAGGGATGCTTCGGAGAAACTCTTCAGAGGAGATAAATCATATCTCGGTAACAGGAGCGCAAGAACCTATACCGGAGAGTCTGCAGAGACAAAGATCCTGATAGAGTTTGCCGGACTTATCATCCGCAACAGGATATACACGCTTCTAAAAGAGGAGTCAAAAAGAGCAGACAGTAAAGCAAACTTTATGACGGTTCCGGCGGCTATCAAAGAACTCGAGAAGCTGGAGCTTATAAAATCACCCGACGGTAATTACCGCCTTAACTATGCAGTAACTGCAACACAGAAAGCTATCCTCAAGGCATTTGACCTGGATGTTGGAAACATAAAGGAACAGGCAAAGAGGATCGGTAATGAACTAATGGCATAGGAGGCGAAAAATGGCAAGAAGAATACAGAAGACAGATGATAGGATCAAAAAGGCAAGAAGGACAAAGACGATAGATGACAGGATCAAAAAGGCAGAGGAAGCAGTGATCAGGACCAAGGAAAAATATGATGCTGCGCTTGAAGAACTGAACCTGTTGGTAAAGAAGAAAAAAGAGATGGAAAGCAAAGAGCTCATGAAAGCATTTGAGAAAAGCGACAGGTCACTTGAGGAAGTGCTTGAGTTCCTTGGAGGGAAGGCTGATAAAGATGAGGATGCCTAAGCTTTCTAAAGCAGAAATGGTAATGATGCTCCTTAATCAATGGGATCCGGCGCACGGTGCAGATAAGGACTTTCGTTTCTATCGGGTTGAGGCGGAGGAGATAGCACAAAGGATCAGAAAGAACAGCAGCCTCAAGACTGTAGAACAGGCCGTACGGGAATCTGTTGAGTTCAGGATGAAGCTTGAGAACATAAATGAGCCGATCGATGAAGATGCATGCAGGGCCTATGCAGGCTGGATTCTATCAGCGATAAAACAGATCTGATAAAGGTTTGATCCGGCTGGTGAGCGGAGACTTATTGAGAGTTAAAAAGATGGGAAGTTGACATCATCCGAAGTGATAGGTAGAGAGTTATCGATGGAGATGGGAACTATCTCAGGCATTACCGTTTGGACATAAGCTTCCTTGGCTAGACGTTTCCAATAGTAAAAGGCATGGTGGGAAATGTCGTTTTGAGC
>JAGCXJ010000042.1 GCA_017961385.1 Lachnospiraceae bacterium | reverse complement strand
GGTCGATAGGAAAGGAAACATTTGAAGAGACCATATCTAAGATAATGCATGCAAATGATATATACTCCGAAGAATTACTTAAAAAGGTTGTGAGAAAGCGGAAAGAGTGCAAGGAAAAGATATTTACAACATACGGAAAAGAGATTACAGATATGCTCGATGCCCTTAAGGAAAAGGGCTTGAAGATAGCTCTTATCAGCAACTGCTTTGATGAAGAAGTAGATCCTGTCAAAAACAGTCGTCTGTATCCGTATTTTGATGTTGCTCTGCTATCGTATGAGGTGGGGATCATGAAGCCGGATCCTAAAATCTTTAGGCTCGCGCTTGAGAGACTGAAGCTTGAGCCCGGTGAATGCATTTATGTAGGAGACGGAGGCAGCAATGAACTTAAAGCAGCAACTGATTGCGGGATGAAAGCATTTCAGGCAAGATGGTATCTTAAAGAGAACAAGCGAAGAGCACCGAGAATATTTGACGAATATACAGCATTAAACAAACCGCAAGATTTATTAAAGCACATCCAATGATCAGGTGAGAAAAAGATGGGAATTTTATCCTGGATTAAGAAAAAATCCAACAAGGAAGAAGCAAAAGATCTGATAGATTTTGAATCAATGTACAGCTTTGTCAATGACCTGGACATAAGAGGATACAGATCAAAACATCTGGATACCTGTAAAAAGATATGGCATGATCATGTTCCACCAAACGGACAGTCTGATACTGTTCAGGGTGAATTGTTAAGGCGGCTGGAAAAACTCAGAGATGAGGCACAACGAAACGGAAATATAAACTGGGATGATAACTATGAATCATTCTGCACTTATATAAAGGACACTCTTTTGGGTTCGGGTCTGTTTGAAGAAGAGAGTATAAAACTTGAAAGTAGCATAGAGGCTGTAAGAAAATACGGAAGATATGCAAGGTCTTATCAGGACGGAGAAATATCTGATGATGATGTAAATCCGATGCTGTTTGCTTATGTAGATGATGACCTGTATGACTATATCGCAGATGCTGTTGCGATTTTTTATGAAGCTAACAGGGATCCTATCAAGCGGGATATTGACGAGTTGATATATAGATAGAATGAACGAGAGTATTATGTATCTGTACCACTATTACGATAAAAGATCAGGACCTTTTAAGAGCCTTACCAAAGTCTCCTCAGATGAGGCACATGAAATACTGGAAAGGATAAAAACAGAAAGACCGGATTCCATGTGTGCCAAAAGAGATGAAGATTACATCTTAAAGCGACGCAGATGTGAAGAGATCATTAAACGAGAGTTTTTGAAAAAGGGAGGGATCGTAGAGACTGATTCACCCTATTACATGGTCGTGGAGCACAGTCCCTGGCTTGATACCTGGTATGAGCAGGGAGCATGTATCAAGATCCCGATAACGGAGTTTGATACACGAAAGATCTCATTTACATACGGTGATTCAATGCCGACATTTTCACCTCTTGTTGATGATAATAAAGAATATCGAAAACAGGTTTATACCTATGAAGAGATATTGGGGATAATAGAAAAGTATGGTCTGGCACAGGACTGGAACAATGATGGCCTGTATGGTCCGGAACGTTATATAGAAGCGCATGTATGGAGTGATATGCCGATAAAAAAGTATATTGAAGAATAAAAAACAGAACAATGTTCTGTTTTTTATTGACAAAAAATATCAAACAGTGATACCATCCAATTAACAGAACGATGTTCGGTTTATAAGGAGGTATGATATGAAAATGAATACTAAAGAGATGTTTCCGGTTGGATATTTTAAGTTTCATGATAATGAAGCCTTGAATTTTCAGCTGAACAGGTTTTATGCCCAGGGAGCTTTTTCTCGTGAAGAACTGATGGAGATAGGCAGTAAGATTGACGGGTTTGAGAAATGGATATCACTGTTTATCAAAATAGGTGAAGAAGCAGAAAAACAGGGAGATGCTTTTAAGGCGGCGACCTGTTTTAGAGCGGCCCAGTTTTATACCCTAAGCGGTGAGAAGGATGCAAACGGAAACAGCCTTAAGCATCTGCTCTATGACAGGTGCGTAAGGCTCTATGATGAATATTTTGGCAGATTTGAAGATATAAAGTATGTTAATATACCTTTTGAGGATTATGAACTGCCTGTCTATTATTCAGAACTTAAGGATGCAAAGGGAACGATAGTCATTCACGGCGGTTATGACAGCATCTGTCAGGAATTTCTTGCGCTTGTGCCGTTTCTTTTAGATAAGAAGTACAACGTGTATTTCTTTGAAGGTCCCGGACAGGGAAGAGTCCTTATGAAGTATGATGTAAGGATGACTGCTGAGTGGGAGCACTGCACCGGTGCCGTTCTAGACTATTTTAACCTTAAGGATGTAACGCTTATCGGTATTTCGCTAGGCGGATATCTGGCAACGAGAGCTGCAGCATACGACAAAAGAATTTCAAGACTTGTAATGTATGACTTGATTTATGACTTTTACGGTGCGATATTAAATAAAATGGGCAGTTTCGGAAAGGTAATGGATTATCTGACTTACCATCCCAAAAACATCCTGTGGAAATGGCTTGATAAGAAGTTTGAAGAAAACTACTTCACAAAATGGCTGCTTTTGCAGGGATATGCAATATATGAAAACGTGCATACTCCGTTTGAGTATTACAATCATATAAAAATGTATAATACAAGAGAGATCTCAAAACTCATCACTCAGGATACCCTTGTGCTTGCAGGCAAGAGCGATCTTTACACGGTATATTATAAGGATCAGCTTGATGCCTTGGTAAATGCAAGGAGTGTTACCGGAAGACTCTTTACCAGTGATGAGCATGCAGATCATCATTGTCAGGTCGGAAATATGGGACTGGTGCTTAATACCATAACCGACTGGATAGAGGAGAAGACAAATGGCTAGAAAACCTGTACTGACAGGCGGCAAACGGGACGAGATAATAAAAACGGCAACAGCTCTCTTTTTTGAAAAGGGTTATGAAGCAACTTCCGTAAGAATGATCATGGAGATCGTTAATGGCGAGATAGGAATGTTCTATCACTATTTCAAATCCAAGGAGGAACTGTTTGACAGAGTGGTCGAGAAGTTCTTTGATGATTACAGAAAGAAGTTTGAAGCTCTTATTAACGAGTTTAAAACACCGGATGATTTTGTGGATTCATTTCTTCCTCTGTATGAAGAATCAATGAGCAAGTTTGACCTTCTTCGCACAAACATGCACTGGACCATACAGTATGCCATGGCTGGAAAGACCATAGAATCCATGAGGCCTGCCATAGAAAAGCTTTTAGACAACTGGAACATAAAAAGCGATGTTCCTTCAGATATCCTTGCAGGCCAGATTTTGTACGGGATATCTGCAACGATTCATTCAAAGGAATTTGAAAAACTTGATGATGAGAAGAAAAGATATCAGATACGGGCTTTTCTTTCTGCACTGAACCTGAAAGAGGAATAGGATGAAAGCTAATCTTAGAAAAATGGCAGGCTACTACAAACCGTATATCGGGATATTTCTGCTTGATATGTTCTTTGCATTTCTTGCATCGATCATAAGCCTTGTGATTCCGCTGGTGGTAAGATACATTACCACCGGCGTTATTGCTATGGAATCCGATATTGCGGTAAAAAGGATACTTTTGATCGGGTGCGGCTTGATAGTACTTGTTCTTGTACAGTTTGGAGCAAATTTTTTTATATCGGATATAGGTCATGTAATGGGTGCAAAAATGGAATACGATATGAGAGCCGAGATATTCTCTCATTATCAGAAACTTTCATTTTCGTTCTATGATGATCAGAAAGTCGGACAGTTGATGAGCAGGATCACCAGTGATCTGTTTTATATTTCCGAGCTTTTGCATCACGGCCCCGAAAACCTTGCCATATCTTTCATAAAGATAATAGGGGCATTTATCATTCTTCTGAATATAAGCGG
>JAGCXJ010000041.1 GCA_017961385.1 Lachnospiraceae bacterium | reverse complement strand
TGCCGTTTGGCAGGGAGTTTTTATTTTTCCGGACACGCTTTTTAAGTCTGTATGTATGAATATCTCACAGGTAATGATATATTAAAAGGGATGATTGCAGATTTCGCAAAAAAGGAGAAGAAATGTTAAGTCAGTCAATGATCGTTCTGGATATTGTGATAGGTATTATTGCAGTCTTTCTTGCTCTTGGTTTCTTGTTTGTTGATATCAATAAGAACAAGCGAAAAGAATACAGGTGCATGAGCAGGATCACAACTGCAAGAGAATTAACGAGCGAAACTATAAAGGAATATGATAATAACTGGAAAAGGTTTGATACACCGTCTCAGAAGATGGATGAGTCAAAGTTTTCAAAATATGTCTTTAAAGCAGATGGAAAAGAGTATACAGGATACGGAGAAGTCTCATCTTTGAGTCTGAGCAACAATATAAAGGTCAGATATGATCCCAAAGATCCGAATAAAAACTGTACCGTATATGACTACAGATGGTGCACTGGCATCGGAGAGGCAGCTACCTGTCTGATAATTGCCGGTCTGATCATCTTAGTTCCGATCATATTAAGCATGATATTGTGACAGATTCGGAGAAAGCATATGAAAGCAAAAAAACAGGGAAACAACTGGACAGCCTACTATGATAAGGAAAATGACAGGTATTTTGCCGAGATCATTTATACCAGCAGAGAAGGACGCGAACAGTATGATTACGAGATAACAAGCGTAATTTATGAGCAGCTCGGTTCATTTGGTGATGATATTGAAAACGAAAGACTTATCAAGACAGCCAAAATGACATATTCTTTTGAAAATACCATGTACGGGACTCTGGGACCTGAAAGAATGGTCTGGGACGAGGAAGCCGATAAGGCTATGAATGAATGTGTTAAGAAGAGCAAAGGCTAGCTTTATTATGACAGAGAAAGAAGCATCCGGTATGCAGACGTATGAACTCTAAGGGGTTTTTTTATTTATAAAGATAATCTATAATATTTTTCGATGATGCAGGATAACAAGAAAGAGACAAAGAACAATTTCATCATGCAGGCAGGTATCCTTGCGGCTGCCGGGATAATAGTCAGACTCATAGGCATACTGTACAGGAGTCCGATCGTTCTCATCATAGGCGATGAAGGCAACGGATATTACAATACTGCATACAACATATATACTATAATACTCCTTGTTTCGTCATACAGCATACCGTCTGCCATATCAAAGGTAATAGCGGCAAGGCTGGGAACAGGACAGTACAGAAATGCTCACAGGCTGTTTGTGGGTTCTATTGTTTATGTCATTATCGTCGGAAGCATAGCATCGCTTTTCTGCTTCACATGTGCGGACAGACTCGTAGGTCATAATTCGGCAATGGTTTTGAGAGTCTTTTCTCCGACCATTTTCTTTTCGGGATTTCTCGGATGCTTAAGAGGATACTTTCAGGCTCACAGGAGCATGGTTGAAACCTCTGTATCCCAGATAATCGAACAGATATTAAATGCCATAGTATCTATAACGGCGGCATATATCCTTACCCAGTCCGTAATAGACAACAGTCAGACTACAAGGGCTATATACGGAGCTATCGGAAGTGCGCTCGGAACCGGAAGCGGAGTAGTCATAGCATTGCTCTTCATGTTTGCCGTTTATCTTCACTCAAAGAAGAACATTAAAGAACGCATACAGTCGGATGAAAATGAAAATGTACTTTCTGTAGGGCAGACTGCGATAATACTGGTGAGCATGGTAACGCCTATCGTACTCAGCACCTGCATATATAATCTTTCTACCGCATCCAATCTAAAGATCTATCAGACGATCACACAGAAGTATCAGGGAATGGATGAGGCAACATCGACAACTCTTTACGGACTCTTTTCAGGAAAGGCCATGCAGATAATAAATATCCCGGTCGCAATATCGACTGCGATGTCGGCGGCTCTGATCCCTGTCATATCTTCATCTTATGAACGAAAGGAATATGATCAGACCCGGGAAAAGATGGCCAGCGCGATCAGGGCGACAATGCTCATAGCGATACCCTCATGCGTGGGACTGCTCGTGCTCTCGCATCCGGTAGCAATGCTTCTGTATCCTCAAAAGGCATCTCTTGATACGGTTTCACTGCTCATAAAGGTATTATCTGTTGCGGTCGTATTATATTGCCTGTCAACATTGAGCAACGGAATGCTGCAGGGAACGGGATTTGTCAACAGACCGGTGATACATGCTGCGATAGCCTTGGTGATCCAGGCTCTTCTTTTAGTGTTCATGCTGTTTAAGACGAATCTCGGATTGTATTCGCTTTGTCTTGCAAATGTCATATATTCACTGCTCATGTGCATCATGAACGGAAAGTCGCTAAAGACTCAGCTTGGATACGAACAGGAGATAAAGAAGACGTTCGTGCTTCCTTTTATATGTGCCTTCATCATGGGCGCAGTCATATGGCTGACCAATCAGCTCGGAAGACAGCTGTATATATATTTTACAAAAGGAGAGCAGCTGAGCTGGCCTGCCAATGCGCTCATCCTTGTCATAGATCTTGTATTTGCCCTGTTTGTATATTCGATAAGTCTTATCAGGAGCGGAGCTGTGGATGAGGAAGCTCTTAAGACGATACCAAAGGGTAATCTGATGATAAAAATATGCAAAAAAGCCGGATTGTTATGATATGCAATGATCCGTGCATTCCATAAAATACACCAAAAGGGTAGATTTTTTATTCCTTTAGTTGTAAAATCATGTAGAATAGCGTCTACTATATGATCAGGAGATAAGACGTATGTCGAAAAGAATAGGTATACTTGCTGTTTTGGTACTTACCATGACACTTACGGCCTGCAAGACGCCCAAGGAAGCAGCAGAGGATACACAGAATATACAAGAAACACAGACACCTCAGATAGTCGAGACCGAAACGGATCCGGCTGCGGAAGTGGTGGATGAAGATATAGTCAGTTATTTCACGGGATTGCCCTGTACAAAGGAACAGCAGCAGCACAGACCGCTTGCTGTGATGTTAAATAACATCAAAGAAGGCTGTCCTCAGTCAGGCACAAGTGAAGCTTCCATTATATATGAATGTCCGGTAGAAGGACGTATCACGCGTCTCATGGGCATTTTCGAAGACTATGAACATGTTGAGAAGATAGGTTCGATAAGAAGCTGCAGAGATTACTTTGTATTTTTGGCAAACGAGTACGACTGTATCTACTGTCACTTCGGTCAGGCTACGCCTTATGTAGGCGATTATCTTAATTCTGACGGAGTCGACAACATAAGCGGAGCTGTTTCAGGTATCGAAAGACCCGCTACCAACACATTTTACCGAGTATCCGAAAGAAAGGCGCCTCACAACGTGTATATCAACACGCAAGGTCTGCTAGAGGATATTGAAAAGTTTGGTTACAGGACTACACTAAGGGAGGGATATACTCCCAAGTTCACATACCTTAAAGACGGTGATAACGCTTACAGCAATGATCCGTCAGCCACCGTTTTATATCCAGGAGGAAAGGAAACCGGAAAAGCAAACGGTTTCTCTACAGTCCAGTCAAGATTCGAGTATAATGCCGAAGATGGAAAGTATTACAGATTCCAGTATGGCAGCGAACATATTGATGAAGTGACAGGGCAGCAGCTTAAGTTTGACAATGTTATATTCCAGTACTGTCACGGTGAAGTAAGAGATGTACATGATTACCTGGCATTTGGATGTCACGGTGATAACGGATACAAGGTACAGGTATTCACTCAGGGCAAGATGAAAGAAGGCACCTGGAAGAGAACAGAGGATACACTTCCCGCAACCTATACCGATTATGACGGCAATCCGATACCGCTTACACCAGGCAAGACCTGGGTTTGCATTATCTGGAATGACTATGCCGATGATGTGGTTATTGAATAAAAGGAATTCATATGAACGCAGTTTTTAAAAGCTTTGTATTGGCTTTCTCCAAGTATTCGATCAGTCCGAAAGCTCGTGAAAAAAAGAACGAAGAAGAATCGGCTCAGTATATTCTTCTTTTTGTTCCGTTGATAGGGTTTATAATTGGCGGACTTATTTTCATATGTTCGGAAGGCTGGCCGTATTTATGCAACTATGCGCTCTTGCCGGCAGTTGTCTGTGTAATACTGCCGATCATAGTTTCCGGCGGAAGACATCTTGAAGGCTTTATCAAGACTGTTGATGCGTTAAGCGCTCACAAGACAAGAGAAGAAAAGATGGAGATACTAGCTGATTCCCATGGCGGATATTTTGCCATTATCGTATGCCTCAGCTATTATCTTCTTGATATAGGTATCTGGAGCGAGATGCCCATTGACGGCATTCCGATACTTGCTATCGGCTTTGTGATGTCAAGAGCTCTGTTTGGTCTTTCTATACTGACACTCAACCATGCAAAAGAGAGCAAATGTGTCAATTATATTCCCGAGAGTTCTGTAACAAGGATGATCGAGATAATCATACTCGGAGCTCTTGCAATGGTAGGAGCATATTTCATGGTATTCTTCAATGCCTCTGTAGGTCTTGCCTGCGTAGTAGGCGCATTGATCACATTTGTCTATTACTGGCTGGTAACCCAGAAGCATTTCGGCGGTATTACTGAAGACAGTGCAGGATTCTTCCTCCAGCTGTGTGAGATAATCATTCCTTTGGCTGCACTTCTTGCCTACAAGAAGTGGTGGTAAAGCTTATTGATATGTATTTAAAAGATAAAAAAGATATCTACTGCAGGCTGCTTTTGTGGCTTGCGGTCATCATATCCATGATAGTGGCTTTCTTCTTCTGTTATAAGAAGCAGGGATTTCACTATGATGAAAACTATTCTTATTACTCGACGGATGTAACAAACGGTCTGTACCCCACCGACCATGAGTGGAAGAGTACGGACGAGATCAGGAGTGAGTACATGGTGCTTGACGGGGAGACGTTAAACCTCGGCATGGTAAAGCTCAGCCAGACCTATGATGTTCATCCGCCGCTTTATTATTTTGTTCTTCGTATCGTCTGTTTTTTCTCAAAGAACACATTTTCAAAATGGCAGGGACTCAGCATAAATCTCATCTTTTATCTTTTATGTCTGATCCTTCTGTGGCAGATAGCTGATATTGCGGGCAGAAAGAGCTTTTTAACGGATTTCTTTACGCTCATGCTGTTTGGACTCTCACCCGGCTTTTTAAGCGCAGTCACATTCATAAGAATGTATGTGATGCTTAGCATGTGGTGTTTTCTTGTCCTTTTACTTGCTATGAAAGCGCTAAGGGATAATGAATACACATTTAAGAAGCTGTTTGTTCCGACTTTTCTTGTTACCATGGCAGGCTTTCTGACACACTATTATTACATGGTGTTTGCCTTCTTTGTTACGGCATATATTTGCATATATCTGGTCATAAAAAAGGATACAAGAATAAAAGCCTTCATATACGGGATAAGCGTATGCTTAGGCATGGCAGCTGCAGTCATATATTATCCGGCATGTCTCGGACACATCTTTTCCGGATACAGAGGAGTCGAATCCACGCAGGCATTCATGGATATGTCAAATACAGGTGACAGGATAGATTTCTTTGTTCAGATGCTAAATGATTATACCTTCAGCGGCATGTTCTATATTCTTTTGCTTGTGGGGCTGCTCTTGTATATGTTCTATTCGTACAGGAGAAAGGTAAAATGGGCCAATAACCTGGTTTTAGACTCTTCGATTGATAAAAAAGAACAAAATGTTGAAAAGGATAAGGAAAAAGGTGCAGATCATATCGGTTCTGTCATCGGACTTCTTTTAACAGTCACTGCAGGATATTTTCTGATCGTATGCAAGACAGCGATGACTCCCAGCAATCCTGCTGAAGCGCTAAGGTATCAGTCCCCGGTCTACGGACTTTTGATACTTCTTGTGACAATGGCGATAACTGCCGTATTTGACAGGATAAAGGCAAACAGAATGATACCGTGTGCTGTACTGATA
>JAGCXJ010000040.1 GCA_017961385.1 Lachnospiraceae bacterium | reverse complement strand
GAGCTGTTGGCTGCAGGATTCATTGATACTTTCAGATACTTTTATCCCGATAAGACTGATATATATTCATGGTGGTCATACAGATTCAAGTCGCGTGAAAAGAATGCGGGATGGAGGATAGATTATTTCATCGTATCTGATGATCTTAATGAAAAGCTAAAGGATGCTAAGATACATACGGATGTTTTCGGATCAGATCACTGTCCGGTTGAACTTGATATTGATGTTACATTATAATAGATGAATCAAAAAGGGAGGAAATGAGGTTATGAAAAGATATACATATTTAAAGAAGAAAATTGCACTCATCGCGATCGGCATAATGCTTGTCTTTGCTTTTGGCGGATGCGGATCAAAGCCCGATGATGAGCAGGATGAGCAGGTGGAAGAATCGGATGATACCGATGATGACAAGCCTGATACAAAAAAACCCGACAAGCCTGACAAGACAGAAGTCACATCAAAGGCAGATCCCATGGAGGGTGAATGGGAGATGGTATACAATATCTACCATTCGGAATACGGTACGGACGGCGAGAGCTATGACGGAGTAAGCATGAGCGATGATCCCTACTCACAGACATCTCTCATGAGAGTCACAAAAAAAGACGGAAAGCTCATCGCAGACTACAAGATGGGCGGATTTGAATCGGACTACAGATTCTACGGCAATGAACTCAAATACCTTGAAGAAGCAGCCTACGATGGATGCGAGAACAAGGAGTGGTGCGTGACATTTACCGATCCTTTCGAGGAGGAGTCAGATGAATACAGCCCGATGAAAAAGAGATTCACGCTGACTGACAATGATACATTGATCGGCGTGAGCGTATACACTGACGGAAACAAGGGCACAGATGAATATTATTACTCTGTCAGCACGGATGTATATTACAGAAAGAGCGATCCGAGACTTGAAGACAGAGAGAGCATAAGATACTTCAATACCGTTACGGTATCAAATGCCGAGGACCTTTTAAATAACATAGCCAACAATACAAAGATACTGCTCGAGGCGGGAACATATGACTTCTCTGCTGTAGACGAATCAAGAGTACAAAATCCAAATGTATATTGCGATTACGGAGCATATATAGTAAACGGTGTCTCAAACTTCTGTATTGAAGCAAAGGACGGAGCAAATGTTCTGCTTTGCGTTGACGAAGCCTACGATCCGGTCATGAAGTTTGAAAGCATTACAAATATAACGTTCAGAGGAGTGACCGCAGGACACAATGTTGAGCCCGGATACTGCAGCGGAAGCGTCCTGGAATTCTCAAGCGGCAACGGCGTAAAGATAGACAAGTGTAATCTTTACGGCTGCGGAACTTACGGAATACAGGCATATTCGATCGAAAACCTTGAGGTGACTGACACAGATATATATGAGTGTACATACGGCCTTGTGGATTTGACATACGTATACAACGCTCATTTTAACAACTGTACATTAAGAGACAGCAAGGATATGTCAATGATCTGCGTGGAATCATGCTATGACATAAACTTTGATAACTGTCTGTTTAAGAATAACTACATCGAGCCCGAATACAGTACATGCTACTTTGTTGAACTTTCCGAGTATTCGGATGTGACATTCACTGACTGCAAATTTGAGAACAATCAGTATAATAAATTTGCAAACAGAAAAGTTAAGCAGATCAACTGCAACATAAGCGATAACGGCGATCCGGATATGAGCAATGTAAATTCCGAGGATGCTGTAAACCAGGACAGCTTACTTAAGAGCTATGATGATGCATGCACAAGACAAAAGGAAATAGATGAGCTTTTTGCCAAGGGAAACATGGACCAGCAGACCATGAATCAGACTGCATTTGAAGAATATCAGCTCTGGGATACGCTTCTTAACAGCATCTGGGGATATTTAAGAAATACCCTTGATGAGGATACTATGCTTGATCTTACCGATGAGCAGAAGCAGTGGATCAAGGAAAAGGAAGCAGCTGTAAAGACTGCCGGAGCAGATTTTGAGGGCGGCAGCATGCAGCCTATGGTCGAGTACGGAACAGGTGCTGACTATACAAGAAAGAGAGTTGAGTATCTGATGGGTATGTATTTCAGATAACTGTTGACAAAAAGGATATGGATGATATATTCTTTACAAAACAGCATAACTAAAAGCTATGACGAAGAGGAGTAGCCACAGACCGTCATTCAGAGAGAACCCTCAAGGCTGGAAGGGGTTTATGACATGGAGTGGTGAAGGTAGCTTCCGAGCCGGTGGCCTGAACAGGACTAAGAGTTCAAAAGTAGGGCTTCACGCCCCATCCCCGTTACAGGATGAGACTTTTTGAAGAAGAAGTTGCAGAGGTGATCATGGTGACATGATCATAAACAAAGGTGGTACAGCGAACAGTGTTTTGATCGCCCTTTGGTGTAAATACATCAAAGGGCGTTTTTATTTGAGAAAAAGGAGAGCAGATATGAGCAAGGAACTTGCAAAGAATTATGACCCTAAACAGATGGAGGACAGGATATACAAGAACTGGATGGATAAGAAATATTTCCATGCAGAGGTGGATCATTCAAAGACACCTTTTACCATAGTTATTCCGCCCCCGAATATCACCGGACAGCTTCATATGGGTCATGCACTTGACAATACGATGCAGGATATCCTGATCAGATATAAGAGGATGCAGGGATACAATGCGCTGTGGCAGCCCGGAACGGACCATGCTTCTATTGCTACAGAAGTAAGGATCATTGAGACACTTAAGAAGGAAGGCATTGACAAGAACGATCTGGGAAGAGAGAAGTTTTTAGAAAGAGCCTGGGACTGGAAGAAGGAATACGGCGGACGTATCATCAACCAGCTAAAGAAGCTGGGAAGCTCATGCGACTGGGACAGAGAGCGTTTCACCATGGATGAGGGATGCAACAAGGCCGTTACCGAAGTCTTCTGCAAGATGCATGAGAAAGGATGGATATATAAAGGCAGCAGGATAATCAACTGGTGTCCTGTATGTAATACATCGATCTCCGATGCAGAGGTTGAATATGAGGAGCAGGCAGGACATTTCTGGCACATCAAGTATCCTCTCGTTGATGAGAACGGACAGCCCAGCAAGACTGAGTTTTTGACATTTGCAACAACAAGACCCGAGACAATGCTCGGCGATACCGCTGTTGCGGTAAATCCCAAGGATGAGAGATATACATATCTTCACGGCAGACAGGTATGGCTTCCTTTGGTAAACAAAGCCATCCCTGTTGTTGAAGATGATTAT
>JAGCXJ010000006.1 GCA_017961385.1 Lachnospiraceae bacterium | reverse complement strand
TTAAAGCAAACGGATATGCAAATATCATGATGCCGATGAATGCCCAGATAGGAAATGTAAGCTATGTACTGTGTGCTATCATAGGTGGATTTTTAGCTATCAACGGATATACGGGCCTTACTATCGGAGCTCTTGTAAGCTTTTTGTCATTTAACAAGAGTTTCAATATGCCTATAAATCAGGTAAGTATGCAGGCTAATGCCATAGTAATGGCTATGGCCGGCGCAGACAGGATATTTAAGATAATGGATGAAAAGCCTGAGGTTGATGACGGATATGTTACTTTAGTCAACGCTAAAGAGGTTGACGGCAAGCTTGTTGAATGTGAAGAAAAGACAGGCAGATGGGCATGGAAGCATTATCATAAGGCTGATGATACGACAGATTATGTTGAAGTTAAGGGACATGTAGTATTTGACGGCGTTGACTTCGGATACAATGATGACAAGATGGTCCTTCATGATATAAAGCTCTTTGCAAAACCCGGACAGAAGATCGCATTTGTAGGATCTACCGGTGCAGGAAAGACAACTATCACAAATCTGATCAACAGATTCTATGACATACAGGACGGAAAGATAAGATACGACGGTATCAATATCAACAAGATAAAGAAGGATGATCTAAGACACAGTTTGGGAATAGTATTACAGGAAACTCATCTGTTCTCTGGTACTGTTGCGGACAATATCAGGTACGGTAAGCCTGATGCAAGTGATGAGGAAGTAATAGCGGCAGCTAAGCTTGCCAATGCTGACGGCTTTATAAGAAGACTTCCAAATGGATATGATACTATGCTTAAAGGTGACGGATCAAATCTAAGTCAGGGTCAGAGACAGCTTCTTGCAATAGCCAGAGCTGCGATAGCAAATCCCCCTGTACTTATCTTAGATGAGGCAACCAGTTCGATCGATACAAGAACAGAGCGAATAGTACAGGATGGAATGGACAAGCTCATGAATGGCAGAACGAGCTTTGTAATAGCACACAGGTTATCAACCGTAAGAAATGCCAATGCGATAATGGTACTTGAACACGGAAAGATAATAGAACGCGGAACACATGAGGAATTAATCGAACAGAAAGGAAAGTATTACCAGCTTTATACGGGAAAATCTATAGCAGGATAATTATTGGAGGTTACTATGCAGATCAAAGAAAAAATCGAAAGCAAAAAAACTTATCTGGGTATCGAGTTTGGTTCTACAAGGATCAAGGCTGTACTCATCGATGAGAAGGGAACGCCACTCGCAAGCGGCGATCATGAATGGGAAAACCGTTTTGAAAACGGAGTATGGACATACTCAATGGATGATGTATGGAACGGTATTCAGGATTGCTACAAAAATCTTAAAAAGGACGTTGCTGATAAGTACGGAGTAAAACTGACAGGTTTTGGTGCAATGGGTATATCAGCCATGATGCACGGATATTTGGCATTTGACAAGGACAATGAACTCCTTGTTCCGTTCAGGACATGGAGAAATACTATAACGGAACAGGCGGCAAAAGAACTTACAGCCGCATTTAATTACAACATCCCGCAAAGATGGAGTATAGCTCATCTTTACCAGGCAATACTTAACGGTGAAGAGCATATCTCAAAGGTAGCCTTATTTACCACGCTTGCAGGATATGTTCACTGGAAGCTTACTGGTGAGAAGGTACTGGGAGTAGGAGATGCTTCAGGTATGTTCCCGATCGATATCTCTACAGGAGACTACGATGCAAAGATGGTAGCAAAATTTGATGAGCTTTCATCAGGAAAGGGATTTGGTGCAAAAATTGCTGATATCCTGCCCAAGGTATTAACAGCCGGCGAAAATGCAGGAACTCTTACAAGTGAAGGTGCAAAGCTGTTAGATCCTGAAGGAGATCTTGAAGAAGGCATTAAGCTTGCTCCTCCCGAAGGCGATGCAGGAACAGGAATGACTGCTACAAATTCAGTAGGAAAGCGCACCGGAAATACATCTGCGGGTACAAGTGTATTTACGATGATCGTTTTGGAAAAGGAACTGAGCAAGGTTTATCCTCAGATCGATCTTGTGACCACTCCTGACGGAGCCCTTGTAGGCATGGTACACTGTAACAACTGTACAAGTGATATCAATGCATGGGTAAATCTCATGGATCAGAACCTTAAGCTGTTTGGCTGTGAAGTTGATAAGAACACATTATACACAAAGCTCTTTGAAGTAGCCCTTGACGGTGATGACGACTGCGGCGGACTTATTTCATACAACTATTTCTCAGGCGAGCCTGTAACAGGGTTTGATGACGGAGCACCTCTCTTTGTAAGAAAGGCAACAGATAAGTTTACGCTTGCCAACTTCATGAGGATGAATATCTACAGCTCGCTAGCTGCTCTTAAGTCAGGACTTGATCTTATGATAAGAGAAGAAGGCGTAAAGGTAGACAAGATGTTTGGCCACGGAGGACTGTTCAAGACAAAAGGTGTCGGCCAGTCAGTTCTTGCCGCTGCGATAAACAGCCCCGTTTCCGTAATGGAGACAGCAGGAGAAGGAGGCCCTTGGGGAATGGCTCTTCTTGCTGCTTATATGGATCTTAAGGAAGATGGTGAGAGCCTACAGCAGTATCTTGACAACAAGATATTTGCAGGTCAGGCAGGGCAGACACTTGAACCTGACAAGGCAATGGTAGAAGGCTTTGATGCATTTATGAACAGATACATGGCTGGTCTTGAGATCGAAAAGGCAGCTGTAAGCAGTTTGAATTGATAATTTAGGAGGATAAAAAATGCTTGAAGATCTTAAGCAACAGGTTTATGAAGCAAATATGCTTCTTCCAAAATACGGACTTGTGACATTTACATGGGGAAATGTCAGCGGTATTGACAGAAGGAGCGGATTGTTTGTAATAAAGCCAAGCGGGGTGGATTATGAGAAGCTTACTGCCGATGATATGGTGGTAATGGATCTGGACGGAAACAAGGTTGAGGGTGATTTCAATCCTTCTTCTGATACACCTACTCACCTTGAACTCTACAAGGCATTTAATGAGATAGGCGGAGTAGTCCATACACACAGTTCATATGCTACCAGCTTTGCTCAGGCTGGAAGAGATATCCCGTGTTACGGAACAACACATGCAGACTATATATACGGATCTGTTCCGTGTCTCAGATGCCTTACAAAGGGCGAGATAGAAGATGCATATGAATCCAATACAGGACATCTTATTGTTAATGAGTTTATCAGAAGAGACTTAGATGTTACGGCTGTACCTGCCTGTCTTTGCAAGAATCACGGACCCTTCATCTGGGGCAAGGATTGTCATGAGGCTGTTCATAATGCAGTCGTGCTCGAGGAAGTAGCAAAGATGGCAATGTGGACCGAACTCATTAATCCTCAGGTAAAAGAGGCACCTCAAGAGCTCATGGATAAGCATTATTACAGGAAGCACGGAACTGATGCATACTATGGGCAAAATTAAGTGTGCACGTGAACCATTTTAGGTTGTATGTGACATATTCATGTGATAAAATATATACGCTTGACAATATTTGGTAAGGTACAAGCGACTTACTATTAAGAAGGAGTTAGAAAACAATGACCAATTTAGAACTTAAGCAAAAAGCGAACGAAGTTCGTAAAGGCATCGTTACATCTGTTCACAGTGCCAAGGCCGGACATCCGGGCGGATCACTGTCTGCAGCTGACATGTTTACATTTCTTTACTTTGAAGAGATGAACATAGATCCCAAGGATCCCAAGAAGGAAGACAGAGACCGTTTCGTTCTCTCAAAGGGACATACTGCACCCGGTCTGTATTCCGTACTTGCAAACAGAGGATACTTCCCTGTTGAAGACCTTACAACACTTCGTAAGCTTGGTTCATATTTACAGGGACATCCCTGCATGCAGGAAACACCCGGTGTTGACATGTCTTCAGGTTCACTCGGACAGGGTATCTCTGCAGCCGTAGGTATGGCTCTTGCAGCAAAGATGGATAACAAGGATTACAGAGTATATACACTCTTGGGTGATGGTGAGATTCAGGAAGGACAGGTTTGGGAGGCTTCAATGTTCGCAGGCGCCCGCAAGCTTGATAACCTTGTTGTTATTGTTGATAACAACGGACTACAGATCGACGGAAAGATCGAGGATGTATGTTCACCTTATCCGATAGATAAAAAGTTTGAAGCATTCAATTTCAATGTGATCAATATAGACGGACATGATTTTGATCAGATCAGATCTGCTATGAAAGCAGCAAGAGACTGCAAGGGCATGCCCACAGCGATCATCATGAAGACAACAAAGGGCAAGGGTGTAAGCTTCATGGAGAATAATGCAGGATGGCATGGCAAGGCTCCCAACGATGAGGAGTATGCAACAGCAATGGCTGATCTTGCAGCTATAGATGAACAGTTAAAGGAGGGCAACTGATATGGGAGATAAGATCGCTACAAGAGAGAGCTACGGTAACGCGCTGGTAGCTTGTGCTGAGGACTTCCCCAATCTGGTCGTTCTCGATGCTGACCTTGCAGGCGCAACAAAGACCGGTACATTTAAAAAGGCATATCCGGACAGACATATCGACTGCGGTATTGCCGAGTGTAACATGACAGGTATCGCTGCCGGCCTTGCAACATGCGGCAAGATCCCTTTTGTTTCTTCATTTGCAATGTTTGCTGCAGGAAGAAACTTTGAGCAGGTAAGAAACTCTATAGGATATCCTCATCTTAATGTTAAGATCGGTGCTACACATGCCGGTATCACAGTAGGTGAAGACGGTGCTACACATCAGTGTAACGAGGATATTGCTCTTATGAGAACAATTCCCGGAATGACAGTTATCGTTCCCAGTGATGATATCGAAGCAAAGGCAGCTGTAAGAGCAGCTCTTGAGATGAACGGTCCGGTTTATTTAAGATTCGGTCGTGCAGCTGTTCCGGTAATCAATGACAGACCTGATTACAAGTTTGAGATAGGCAAGGGTGTAAAGCTTAATGACGGTTCTGATGTAACTATCATAGCAACAGGAATATGTGTTGATTCTGCTATGCAGGCTGCAAAGATCCTTGAAGAAAAGGGCATCAAGGCAGACGTTATAAACATCCACACGATCAAGCCTCTTGATGAGGAGATCGTTATCGCTTCTGCAAAGAAGACAGGAAAGGTATTCACAGTTGAAGAGCACAGCGTTATCGGCGGTCTCGGAAGTGCTGTATGTGACTGTCTTGCTGCAAATGCACCTACAAAGGTTGTTAAGATCGGTATGAACGATAAGTTCGGCGAATCTGGACCTGCGTCAGCTCTTGTTGAGAAGTACGGACTTGACGGCAAGGGAGTAGCTGAGACAATACTTGCAAATATCTGATAAGTAATTTAAAAGTGGCAATCAGACGGTTGCCACTTTTTAACGAGGAAATAAGCTTGAAGAATATATTAGCTCCATCCATTTTGGCGGCGGATATAGCCAATCTGGGTGAAGATATTAAAAAGACTGCATCAGCCGGTGCAAAATATCTTCATATCGATGTCATGGACGGCGTGTTTGTCCCAAGGCTTAGCTTTGGTCAGTGTGTTGTCGAGAGTATCAGAAAATGTACGGATATCATATTTGATGTGCATCTGATGATAGTCGATCCGATAAAATGCGTTGAAGATTTCGCAAAATGCGGAGCCGATACAATAACTGTACATTTAGAGGCATGCAAAGATGTGGCTGCTACTCTTAAAAAGATAAGAGAATGCGGCTGCAAGGTTGGTCTTTCTATAAAGCCCGCAACTAAAGTGGAAGAGATCATACCGTATCTTGAGTACGTTGATATGATCCTTATTATGAGCGTTGAACCCGGACTTGGCGGACAGAAGTATATGGAAGATGCTACGGGACGTATCACAAGGACCAGAGAGCTCATTAAAGAGAGAGGCCTTAGTATCGATGTTGAAGTAGACGGCGGTGTATGCAAGGAGAATCTTAGGATGATCCTTGATGCGGGAGCCAATGTAATAGTATCAGGCTCATCGATCTTTAAGGGTGACATTACAAAAAATACTCAGGAATTTATAAAGATATTAAATGAAGCGGAGAGAGCATAGGCTTTCTTCGCTTCTGTGTTTATCGGTTCATGTAATTATCTATTCCGTTTGCTATTCCTTCGGCTATGAGATTCTGATAATCATCTGATGCCATCTTTAGATCCTCATCAGGATTTGTCATATATCCCATCTCAACTATCGTAACAGGAACAGTGCACCAGTTGATGCCGCTCATCGTATCTGTTTCCCAGACTCTTTCTTTCTTGCATCCTGTTGAGGCCACAAGTGAATCTAGTACACATGTTGAGAGCTGCTTGCTTAAAGGAGCTAAGGATGCATTGTAAGGATTTGAAGGCGTCTGACATATCGTCATTGCTCCGTGTACACTTGAGTTTTCGGAACCGTTAGCATGTATTCGTATAAAGGCTGCAGCATTGTTGTCATTGGCGATTTTAGCTCTTTCACTGTTGCTGATATTTACATCATTATCGGTCCTTACCATGATGACTGTATATCCTCTGGCCAAAAGTATGTTTTGAAGTTTGAGTGCAACAGATAGGTTTAGTTCATATTCTGCAAGACCGCTGGCTACTCCGGTAGTTCCACCTGATACCTTTGCTTTCATTTCACTGGCACCCGGACCTATAGGCTCTTTTTCGGAATTGCCTTTCTTCTGATGACCGGCATCTATGACTATCACATTTGATGAATTTGACGGGTCATAGATCTGAACAGTTTCCTTTTTAGCCAGTGTTGAGAGCTGTTCATCTGTGATTATCTTGTCATGTCTTGGATCATGATAAAAGGAAGTCTTTTCATCTGAAACTGAGCAGTTTAAAACAAAACTGTATCCTCTTTGGGAAAGATTTTCACATATATTATTAAGAGCGGTCATTTCATCGTCTGAAAGACCTTCATCGCAGCAAATATCTATGATGATATGACTGTCAGTGCCTGAGATATATTCATCTATATCCTCAACAGTCTTATAGCCGCCATTACTCATTTCATATACATATTTATATCCTGTTATCTTATCCAGTGTGTTTTGGCTAATAACAGTGTCTATATCAGCCTCTATGGCATCTCCCAAGAGAAGCTTTGAAAAATCATCACTTACAAGCGCTGTGGTCTCGCTCAGATACACTCTGAAGTCCTTATCATGTATCGGACTGTGGCATATCGCTTCAAAAACAGTATCATTGTCTGCCTTTGAGACATTAACTATTTTTATATCCTCTATAACAAAACTGCCTGAAGGAAGAATGTCTGCATATCTTTTGTTAAGTTCTTCTAACATCTTATCAAGAGCAAGACTTGCAGCATCTTTGGGCTTTTCTGTAGGAACAGATTCTTTTGTAACAGAAAGAGTGGGTGATGACAGATCTTGTACAGCCTCGTTTTGAGTTACTTGCTGTGTATCAACATTTATATCTTTCGATACATCAGGGGATGAACATGATTGAAATAAAATCATGCAGTATGAAATTGCCAGGATTGTCAGAAATTTTCGCATATGGATATTTTAGCACACTGAAGAAAAAATATAAAATTTCAAAAAATGTTTAAAAACATATTGACACGAAACTGTTATAGGTGTATATATAACACATAAACAGTTGCAACTGTTATTGGATGTACGAAAACTAGGGGGAGGGTTTTCGTACACCAATAGGATTTTTGAAGAGGAACTACAATATGCAGTTAACACAGAATTCGGACAAACCGATCTATCAGCAGATAGCAGACAGCTTTAAAACGGATATACTTTCCGGAAAGTTTAAACAGGGCGATTACCTGCCGTCAATAAGAGGGCTTGCAAAGGATCTACGCATCAGCGTCATAACAACTATGAAAGCTTATGAGATCCTTGAAAGTGAAGGACTTGTTACTGCTGCACAGGGAAAAGGGTATTACGTGAATGCACAGAACTCTGAGATGCTTAGAGAACAGCATTTACGAAAAGTTGAAGATTCGCTTAATGATGCGATAAATTCAGCCAAGATCGCAAATATAACAGAATCTGAACTTATTGAAACATTAAAAGCATTATATATGCTTTCACAGGAGGATGTATGAATTACACAACAGTTGTAAAAGGACAGAATCTAATCAAGGAGTATAAGAATTTCAAGCTCGATATACCTGAATTTGAGATCCCTCAGGGATTCGCAACAGCTCTGATAGGGGAGAACGGAGCCGGTAAGACAACGCTATTAAATATGCTTTCAGGTATAAGGCTTGATTTTAAAGGTGATATCACATATTTTGACAAGTACTCCGTAAATGAAAAGGAACTGAATCCTGAAGTAAAGAACAGCATAGGATATACCGGTCCCGGAAAGTATTTTTTACCTACGTGGACTGTTGGAGATATTGAAACTATAAGTGAACTGATCTTTGATAACTTTGATAAGGACAGATTCAGAGAACTGTGCAATCGTTTAGCGCTATTTGGTGACCATGATTTCGATCCAAAGAAGAAGAACAGCGATCTTTCGGACGGAACGAAGATGAAGCTGATGCTGGCGACAGTACTAGCAAGAGATACAAAGCTTCTGATACTTGATGAGCCGGCCTCACCACTTGATCCTCTTATGAGAGATGTCCTCAATTCGATGATCGGAGACTATATCAATAACGGTGAAGGAAATCATACAGTATTCTTTTCAACTCATAACGTAGCTGATATGGAGAGCATTACAGATTATGCGATCATTATGGAACACGGCAAGATCGTTGAAAAAGGATTTGTTGATGAACTAAAAGAATAATATATTCTTGTAAAAGGAGATGCGGAAGATACAGAAGCTGCAAAAAGTATCCTTTATTCGATAACCGCAAACCCGTACGGATTTGAAGGTATCTGTCTTGCAGAAGATCTTGATAAGATCGCGGGAATGAACCTTACTAAGGAAACACCTTCGCTATATCAGATAAGCGTTGCCGTAATGAAGAAGAATACAAGGATGGTACTCTGATATGATAAAGATTCATAAAGCAGTAGTTGGAAGTAGATATTTCAACATAACAAATGTTTTAGTGCCTCTTGTTTTCGTGATCATCGGAACGATTTACAGATTCTTTATTGGAGGTGTATATCCTGAGATATTTGTGTTTATCCAGGCATGGCTGATGATATATGAGATTTCGACAGAATATTTCGGTTACGGAGCAATATATCGAAAGAACAATTTCGGTATGGAATATCTGAAAACATCTATTAATGGAATGGATCTTGTAAAAAAGAGCATGCTTTCCGATTCGATATTAAGAATAATAAGAACGATAGCCTACACGCTGCTACCGGGAATACTCGTATCAAGATCAGTTGATGATCCTGCAGTTATTGTTGTGTTTGCACTTGCTCTTGCGAATGTAAGTGTGTGGTCGGTAAGCTTTACCAGATTCGTTACAATGTATGGATTTTTGGTAATGATATCGTCTCCGTTTTTGATCGTAGGACTCATAATCGATGTTTTGTGCATCAATAAGTTTATAAATGCAATGCCGGTGATCATCGCGTTGATCTTGCTGCTTGCAGGCGGTGTTATATTTACACAGATCTTTGCTTCAAAAAAGATAAAGGAATCATATAAGGATCTTATGTAAGAGATGGGGGATTTAGAATGAAAGATACTATAAAATTCTTAAAGCTTTGTAAATACAGTTTCAAATTCAAGACGAATATTATATTTTTAATTATATTTTTCGTAATAGGACTGATCAATGAGATCGTTACAAAGGGTACGCAGTACCTAGGCGGTTTCTATATAGTACTTACAAGTATTTATCTGTTTCAGTTTGTAATGAGCCTTTCTATGTCTGATATGATACAGTCATCCAGCATAGGACGAAGGATACAGCTGGATATGCCTGTTAAGCTGAATGGTATTCTCTCAATAGTACTCTACACACTGTTAATCATTTTCAGGCTCAGTATGGCTAGGATACACCCGGAGAATATAAGAGACAACACTTCATCTTTACTGATGATAGACATCATGTTTTTTATACTTTTCATATATACCGGGTTTGTTTATAAGTATTTTTTGGTTTCAGTCCTGATATTCTGCTTTACATTTGCCTTTATAACAACAGGCATGAATATAATGAATTCATTGGACCTGTTTACCAAAGTGTCATTAACCGAGGTAGTGATATTCGGATATATAGTCATCTTCATTGGAGCTATATTGCAGTATCTGATATGCAGGCTGTTGATCAGAGTGCCAATTTCGCAGCGTGCTTTCAGGGGAGTGTTTAAAGATGCAAGATAATGAAATTAATTGTTGAATAATACCACAAGATATGGTATTATAGCCTAAATGCGGGAGGCTATATTGTGAGACTGATTGAGACCAACCACAATTTAAGAAGAACATGATAACAGACGATGGGAATTTTATTCTCATCGTTTTTTTATGAAAGGAATAAGGATTATGAGACATCTAATGAATCCACTGGATTTTACGGTCGAAGAGCTTGACAAGCTTTTTGATCTGGCAAATGACATGGAAAACAACAGAGATAAGTACGCTGATGCATGTCATGGAAAAAAGCTTGCGACCTGCTTTTACGAGCCAAGCACAAGAACCAGACTGAGCTTTGAATCAGCAATGTTAAACCTGGGAGGAAGCGTACTTGGTTTTTCATCAGCAGATTCATCAAGTGCAGCAAAGGGAGAGAGCGTATCTGATACTATACGTGTAATATCATGCTATGCGGATATATGCGCGATGAGACATCCAAAGGAAGGTGCTCCGATGGTAGCTGCAGGAAGATCTAAAATACCGGTCATCAATGCAGGCGACGGCGGCCATCAGCATCCGACACAAACTCTTACGGATCTTTTAACGATCAGAAGCTTAAAAGGCAAACTCGGAGGATTTACGATCGGATTGTGCGGAGATCTTAAATTCGGCCGTACAGTGCATTCACTGATAGAAGCACTTGCAAGATATGAAGATATAAAGTTTATCTTTATATCACCCGAAGAACTCAAGGTGCCTGATTATATAACAGAGATGCTAAAGAGCAAGAACATAGGCTATGAAGAGGTTATAAGCCTAGATAAAGTGATGCCTCAGCTTGATCTTTTGTATATGACAAGAGTACAAAGAGAAAGATTCTTTAACGAGGAAGACTATATAAGATTAAAAGACTTCTATGTTCTTACAAAGGAGAAGATGAAATCAGCAAAAGAAGATATGCTTGTACTTCATCCGCTTCCTAGAGTAAACGAGATAAGCGTAGAAATAGATGATGATCCAAGAGCTGCATATTTTAAACAGGCTCAGTACGGAGTTTATGTCAGAATGGCACTCATATATACATTGCTTGGTTTGGGAGGTGATATAGCATGTTAAACGTCGGAAAGATAGAAGAAGGATTTGTACTCGATCACATAAAGGCAGGTCAAAGCCTGTCAATATATCATCATCTTCAGCTTGATACAAGAGACTGTACAGTTGCGATGATAATGAATGCCAAATCAGACAAGATGGGCAAGAAGGATATCTTAAAGGTTGAATGCGATATTGAAGATCTTAACCTTGATGTACTGGCTGTCATTGACTGCAATATAACCGTAAATGTTATAAAGGACGGAGAGATAGTGCAGAAGAAGGAACTCACTCTTCCTAAGGAGATCCAGAGAGTATTCAAGTGCAAGAATCCAAGATGCATCACATCGATCGAACAGGAACTGCCTCATATTTTCTTCCTTTCTGATGAACAGAAAGGGCTGTAAAGATGCAAGTACTGTGAAGAGAAATTTGACAAGAGAAGTCTCGGAAGTGTTAAAATCCTTTAAGATGTGGTATTATAGTAAAAGCATTCA
>JAGCXJ010000039.1 GCA_017961385.1 Lachnospiraceae bacterium | reverse complement strand
GCAGAGACTGATATACAAATGGATTTTGTAGTTACGGAAAATGAGATCATTGAGACCGTATAGAAAGGAAAGAGCAATGACGGATTTTGAATATATCTCAAAGATAGCAAAAGAAGCAAAATATTGCATGAACGATCTTGATACAAATAAGAAAAATGAAGTATTACATGCAGTTGCCAAAAACCTTGTTGCTGACAGTAAGTTAATTCTTGAGGCAAATGATAAAGATATGGAAAAAGCTGTTGCTGCAGGCATGAACGAAGGCAGACTTGACAGATTAAAGCTTACAGATGCACGTATTGAAGCAATGGCGGAGGGAGTAAGACAGGTTGCAGATCTTGAAGATCCTGTTGGACGTATACTCGATACTCATACACATGCAAACGGAATGAAGATAACAAAGATATCAACTCCGTTCGGTATAGTCGGCATCATATATGAAAACAGACCAAATGTAACTGCGGATGCATGGGCACTTACATTCAAAGCAGGCAATGTTGTCATATTAAAGGGCGCAGGGGATGCACTGAATTCAAATATGGCTATAACCGACTGCATTCAAAGAACGCTTAAGGAGTGCAATGTGGATGAAAACGAGATAATCCTTATCAAGGATACAGACAGAGCGGTAACCACAGAATTCATGAAGCAGAAGAGTTTTGTGGATGTACTTATTCCAAGAGGCGGAGCCGGACTTATTAAATCGGTTGTTGAAAACAGCCTTATACCTGTTATTGAAACAGGTACGGGAAACTGCCATATTTATGTAGATGAGGATTTTGATCTTGATACAGCGCTGAATATAATATACAATGCCAAGACTCAGAGAATCGGCGTATGAAATGCTGCTGAAAGCTTAGTGGTAAACAGAAAGGCCAGCGAAAAGCTCCTTCCTGCGATGGAAGAAAAGCTATCTCAGAAGAATGTTGAACTGAGAGCCGATGATGACTCGCTGAGTCACCTGACTAATGCGGTCAAGGCAACCGAGGAGGATTTTATACCGAATATCTGGATTATATAATGTCTGTAAAAACTGTTGATAATATCGATGAAGCGATAAGACATATAAATGAGCACAGCACCGGACATTCTGAATGCATCATAAGCAATAACAAGGAAAACATTGAAAGATTTGAAAAAGAGATCGATTCCGCCTGTGTATATGCGAATGTTTCAACAAGATTTTCCGACGGTTTTGAGTTTGGGCTTGGTGCTGAGATAGGTATAAGCACGCAGAAGCTGCATGCAAGAGGACCTATGGGACTTAATGAACTTACTACATACAAATATGTCATAGAAGGCAACGGTCAGGTAAGAGGATGACTAGTAACGAAACACTGATACAACTTGAATATATAGACAAGGTAAAAAAGATTCTTGATCTAAAAAAGCAGGAGCTTAAAAGACCTCTGAAAGCGTGCGTTACCACGTTTGGGTGTCAGATGAACGCAAAAGACAGCGAGAAACTTTGCGGCGTCTTGAAGGAATGCGGATTTGAGCTTTTAGAGGATGAGCAGAACGCGGATCTTGTATTGATGAACACATGCACGATAAGAGACAATGCCAACCAGAAGGTATATGGTCATCTAGGCGTGCTTCATCATATGAAAAAGAAGAACAAAGATCTTAAGATAGCTCTATGCGGCTGTATGATGCAGGAAAACAGTGTTATCGAGAAGCTTAAGGAAAGCTATCGCTTTGTCGATCTGATCTTCGGTACTCACAACATATTTAAATTTGCAGAGCTACTTTACAGAATGTATACCGAAGAAGGAATGATAGTTGATATATGGGAATCTACTCCGGAGATCGTGGAAGATCTTCCGACGGTAAGGAAATACAGCTTTAAATCCGGAGTAAATATAATGTTCGGGTGCAATAATTTCTGTACATACTGCATCGTGCCTTATGTAAGAGGCAGAGAGAGAAGCCGTGAGCCGGAAGATATAATCAGAGAGATAAAGAGCCTCGTTGCAGATGGAGTGGTAGAAGTAATGCTTCTTGGACAGAATGTCAATTCATACGGCAGGGGACTTAAAGAATCCATATCGTTCGCACAGCTGTTAAAGCGCGTGGAAGAGATAGAAGGTCTTGAAAGGATCAGGTTCATGACATCTCATCCAAAGGATCTTTCGGACGAGCTCATTGAAGTGATGGCTTCTTCACAAAAGATATGCAGACATCTTCATCTTCCGCTTCAGTCAGGTTCTGACAGGATTTTAAAAGCGATGAACAGGAGATATACCAAGGAGAGTTATCTTGCCTTGGTTGATAAGATCAGAAACAGGATCCCTGACATAGCTATAAGCACCGATATCATCGTGGGATTTCCAGGAGAAACGCAACAAGATGTTGATGATACTATAGATGTTGTAATAAAGAGCGGATTTGAAAACGCTTTTACATTCATATATTCAAAAAGGACAGGAACTCCTGCTGCCGGGATGCAGCAGTGTGAAGAAAGCTTTGTAAAAGAACAGTTTGACAGAGTGCTTAAGACAGTGCAGGAAACTGCAAGATCAAAAGTCGGCGGACTTGAGGGAAGCATCTGCAAAGTCTTGGTTGAAGAAAAGAATGAACATGAAGAAGGCTTGATGACAGGAAGGATGAGCAACAATATCATGGTTCATTTTAAAGGTGATGAATCACTAATCGGAAAGATCGTTGACGTAAAACTCATTCAATCCAAAGGTTTCTATTATTTTGGCGAAGAGGTTGTATAGCATTGCACATTAAGGACATTGATTTAGAAAAACTATCTCCAATGATGAAGGAGTATGTAAAGACAAAGGAAGAAGTCGGAGCGGACTGCTTCCTCTTTTACAGACTCGGTGACTTCTATGAACTTTTCTTTGAAGATGCGGAAGTCTGCAGCAGAGAGCTTGAGATCACTCTTACAGGAAAACTGTGCGGGCTTGATGAACGCGCTCCGATGTGTGGTGTACCGTATCATGCGGTTGATACATATGTTAACAGACTCATAAAAAAGGGCTATAAAGTCGCTATATGCGAGCAGGTCGAAGATCCAAAGCTTGCCAAGGGCCTCGTCAAAAGAGAGATAACACAGATTATCACACCCGGAACAAATACCCGTTCCGCACTTTTGGATGACAACAGCAATAACTATATATTCAGTATTTGCTACATGGGTGAAAAGAACGGCATAGCGATGGCTGATGTTACCACAGGTGATTTTCTTCTCACTGAAGTGAATGATATCAAATCCCTGATGGATGAGATATATAAGTATTCTCCCAGCGAGATTGTCTGCAACGAGGCATTTATGGTCTGCGGAATAGACCTTGATGAGATCAGACACAGAGTAGGATGCCTTATCTCTGCGCTGGAACCGCATTATTACGATGATGACAGATGCAAAAAAACGCTCCTCAATCATTTTAAGGTGAACAGTATAAGCGGTCTCGGAATAGAAGATTTCCCTCACGGAGTTACGGCTGCGGGGGCTCTTTTTATGTATCTGACTGAACTTCAGAAGTGTGATCTGAGCCATTTTACACATATATATCCATATGTATGCGACAGATATATGCTGATCGATTCTTCAACCAGGAGGAATCTTGAGCTTACTGAGACCATGCGTGATAAACAGCGCAGAGGCAGTCTTGTGTGGATACTTGACAAGACAAAAACGGCAATGGGAGCCAGAATGATAAACAGCTATCTTCGTCAGCCGCTTTTGAGCAAAGACGAGATAGAAAAAAGACTTGATGCTGTTGAAGCTTTGTGCAAGGAACCCGTTGAAAGGGATGAGATAAGAGAATATCTGAATGCCGTTTATGATCTGGAAAGGTTGATAGGCAAGGTGAGCTATAAGTCGATAAAGCCTATCGATATGATCGCTCTAAAGAATTCACTTGCTGTCCTGCCTTATGTAAAGATGCTAACATCCGGATTTGAGAGTGAGCTGATAAAACAGATAAGTGAAGAGATAGATGAACTAAAGGATATCTGCAGCCTGATCGATGAAGCCATACTTGAGGAGCCTTCGATGAATCTTAAGGATGGCGGGATCATTAAGGATGGATACTCAGAGGATATAGACAGATTAAAAGCCGCAAAGAGAGACGGCAAACAGTGGCTGGCAGAGCTTGAAGCAAGCGAAAAGGAAAGAACCGGGATCCCTAATCTGAGGATCAAATACAATCATGTATTTGGATACTTTTTTGAAGTGACCAATTCCTATACAGGACTGATACCCGATGACTTTATCAGAAAACAGACTCTGACTAATGCAGAGCGTTTTTCAACAGATAAGCTAAAAGAGCTTGAGGATGTCATATTAAACAGCGAAGAGAGACTTGTAAATCTCGAATATGAGATATTCTGTAACATAAGAGAAAAGATCGCTTCTGAACTTGACAGGATACAAGGCAGTGCAAAGGCTATAGCTACACTGGATGCACTATGCTCATTTGCGATCGTTGCAGAGAGAAATGACTATGTACGACCCAAACTGAATACAAAGGGTGTGATCAGGATAGAAAACGGCAGACACCCTGTCGTTGAAAAGATGATCGATCACGATATGTTCATACCAAACGATACTCTTTTGGACAATTCAAAGAATCTGATATCGATAATCACCGGACCCAATATGGCCGGAAAATCAACATATATGAGACAGACTGCTCTCATTGTTCTGATGGCACAGATAGGATCCTTTGTTCCTGCTACGAGTGCGGATATCGGAATAGTTGACAGGATATTTACAAGAGTCGGCGCAAGCGACGATCTTGCAAGCGGTCAGTCCACATTCATGGTTGAAATGAATGAGGTTTCCAATATTCTAAGGAATGCCACGAGCAACAGTCTTTTAATCCTCGATGAGATTGGAAGGGGCACATCAACATTTGACGGACTCAGTATCGCATGGGCAGTTGTTGAACATATATCGAACACAAAGCTATTGGGAGCAAAGACACTGTTTGCGACTCACTATCATGAGCTTACAGAATTAGAAGGCAGAATGAGCAATGTC
>JAGCXJ010000038.1 GCA_017961385.1 Lachnospiraceae bacterium | reverse complement strand
GCTCAACATCAAATCTGAAATATGCTCTCTGACTTCTATTATCCGTAAAGGAAAACCTGTTACATATTCGCTGCAGAGCGGGATATTCTGCAGGCAGATAATCCATGACAAGACGAGAAAAGCCTCTGTCTTTAAGCATGAAAAAGATATCAGCCATCGCCTTATCCATATATCCCAAAGACCTGTGCGCAGGCAGAAGATATATATACAGGATCTCGGCAGTATCTGAAGTTTCACGCATAACAACGGCACCTATGGCTTCATCATCCAATGAGATTCCATAAAACGTATTGTTTTTATCATCAATATACTGTCTGATAAGTATTCTTGGTATGAAAGGAATGAAAACATCCATATTGTCTGGTGAAATCTGTTTTACTGCGATCATTTCTGGCCTCCATCTAGGGACAATAATACCAAGTCATCTGTCACAAAAGTGTCACAAAATATCACAATAGATATTCATTAAATCTATATATTTCCGAATTTATATTCACATTTTCTATAACCCGTTCAATCCATTAATTCATTGAATCTTCTGCTAAGATCAGCCTCTCCCAGTGTCGCCCATGAATACTGATTCATGTATTCTCCTCTGTAAGTACTCACAGCATTGGTATCACCTTTTAAAAACCTGTAAAGATCGCAGTCTATAAGTTCCGGAAGAATACGAAGAGTTGATTTTTTCAGTTCGAATATCTCTCCTATTCCGTAGTTTTTGAGAGTTGCTCTTAAGCTTCTTATAATGACATCAAGCTGCTTTTGCATCGAATAATCATATACACCGTCTTCCCACAGTACAGAAAAGGCTTCCGCTCTCTTTATGCTGGCTCCGTTTCTGTCTATCAGATAAGCTAACAGTTCTTTTGATTTCGATCTTCCAAATGAAACCACCTCGCCGTCTACAAGGATGTCAAAATTCCCGAAAGTCCTGACTGTTATATGCGATGACGGAAGAGGTTTTGCTCCCGAAATGCAGTATTTGATCTCATCATTTAATCGCTCTAGGCTTACAGGCTTCATCAGGTATCCCGAAGCATGGATCGCAAACGCCTCCAGAGCATATTCAGCGTATGCAGTTAAAAATATGACCGCACAGTTTGGCTGGATGTTCTTTACCTTTGCCGCAAGCGCTATTCCGTTCATATCCGGCATATCGATATCAAGCAGTGCTATATCCACGGGGTTGTTTTTTACATAGTTAAGAGCATCTGTAGGATGCGTGAATCCTTCTACTGCGTCTATTGAATTTATCTGTTTTAACTGCGATATGGTGTGATCCAGTATCAATGCTGCATCATCAACACAGATTGCCTTCATACTTCCTTCTTAACAGGTATACGTATTGTTATCCTGCATCCCTTTCCAATATTGCTGACAACTTCAAGACTGCCTGAACACATCTTTTCGAGACGTTCTCTTACATTTCGTATTCCGATATGCTTTCCTCCGGTATTGGCAGGGTCGGCAGCATCAAATCCTCGTCCGTTGTCCTCTATTATTATGTTGTGATATTCCTCATCCTTATAGGTTAAAACAGTGACTTTCGGATCCTTTATCCCTCTTACTCCGTGACGTATCGCATTTTCAACAAGCGGCTGTATAGTAAGTGCAGGCAGCATAAAGCTGCTGTCACCTATCTTGTATTCAATGTCTATCTCAGGAAACATTAACAGTTCGATCTGAGTATATATCCTGCAGTGTTCCAGTTCTTTGTTAAGCGGTATCAGATCACTGTCTCCCAAAGATTCCAGATTCTGTCTTAAGTAGTCTGCAAACATCTCTACGGTCTTTGCTGCTTTGGGCGGATCGGTAGCACATAGAGCCTGTATGGATGCAAGTGTATTGTATAAAAAATGCGGCTGTATCTGAGACATCATTATCTGTATCCGCGACTCTGCAAGCATTGATCTCTCATGTTCTCTGATAAACCTGAGATGGATCCACAGATAATAGAAAACGCTTCCGTTTGTGATTGCACACATTAGAAATGAAACAGGAATACTTACAGGGCAGAAAAGATCTATGCCGCATGCTGCCACTATGACCACGGCAACAAAGATAGGTATGATCATGTCACTGCGTTTGTTACCCTTGAACGCCACAACGGAAACGTATACCAGATATGCAAGAAGAAGAAAGCTGACTGCAAAACAGGTATATCCAAGCGGTCCTCTGTGAAAATGACCGTTATCATCAAATGATATGCTGACAGATGAAAAAAATGCAGTCATATATACAACTGCATTTATCGCGACAAGTACCCAGGCAGCTCGTGCACGGGCAGAAGGGTTTGTCATCATTATGAACAGCACTAACACCACCGGACGGAAAATATATCCGTAAACCGATACTGCCGTAGCAAGAATTGCATTATACTCAAACGTCTTTATAGCATGAGTACTGATAATAAAGTCCAGATGTCCCTGAATTATCAGTGTCAGGACAATAAGACTCACAATAAGCAGTATACGCTTTTCTCTTTTGCTTATATATGAATCCGCCCATACTGCAAAAGGCATCTGAACAAGCTGCAAAATGAGCGCCAGTTCAAGTGCCGCCAGGGTATATTCAAATACTCTTGCTGAATTAGAAATATCAAGTGCCATACTAAAACCTGAAAGTACACAAAGTATTGTCAAAGCTGGTAAGATACTCGGAAGAAATTCCGTTTTCGTTTAAAATTTCAACGATCGTTTTTGCATATTCCTCTGATGTCTGATTAAGCATCATAGTCATATAAAACCATCCGTTAAGTGTTAAGACCTCTATCAAAACCGGTGCGCTGAGCGCTCCGCAATGAAGAGAGATCGTATCCATGTATTCTTCTATGCTTCCCCATTTTGTCTGTCCTACATAGCTTACGGCTGCAGTTTCCGGATTCTTTATAATGACTTCTACACTGTCCTTGCATGCCTGTCTTCTTGCTTCTATTGTAGGTAGCTCATCAAGAGATGCTGCAAATTCAGCCCTGTTATGCAACGTATACAGAAGATTGTCAGGATCTGTCTGAAGCGATATCCTTCCTCTTGAACACGTAAACTGCTTATCAGTATCCATAGCTTCAATCCTGTCATCATAGACAAGACTTAACACAACCGAATCATTGAATGAATTATGCTTAAGATCTGCCATATGCCTGAAGGAGTGAGGAATACCACACACGATCGTCTTTCCCTGCCTATCAGGAAACAGTCTCTTAATGGCTTCTTTGACAAAATATGCAAGTACTACCGCAGGAGATCCGTCCTGTGCCTTTGCTACACGCATCGTATCCTTAACAGATGCCCTCATCAGATAATTCATACGCCCTTCATCTGTGGCATATCTCTTGTCAGGTGTGAATGCAGTTGCATATTTAATCTGTGAAAGTGGCTTATCTGCATTTTCCAGATCAAGTAAAGAGTACGGATCTACTTCCTCATTTGGCAAATAATCAGAACCGGGGATCCTGATATTATCACCTGCAAGATCTAATCCCGTCTTCTTTTTCAGATACAGATATACTATGGTCTTGCAAAGTTCCGTCAGTCCATAGCCGTCTGTAAGATTATGTGATATATCGCACACAATCTTACATCCGTCATAGCTTACTGCCCAGAAATGAAAGTTTGCTTCTTCACTTCCAAGTGCGATAGCTTCCAAGTCATTTTTAACGACAACAGGCATATCATTATGCACTATATCGTAATCTTCATCATGCTTTAGCACTTTAATGCCAAAAAACGGATATCTGTCAGATGCAGATTGAACAGCATCATTTAAGATTTTCCCGTCAATATCCTCTTTAAGCTTTATTGTCATTCGCATGACATGACAGAACGTATCCCATGAAAAATATAAAAGTTCATTTCTGATTAATCTGTATTCCATCAATCCTTCTTTCCTGGACCAAAGTACTTAAAGCTTAACATTGTAACATCATCGAATCTGTCAGCTTCTCCGACAAAAGTCTCAATAGATGTTCTCATATGTTTTATTGTCTCTTCAGCTGACGCTTCGGGATTCTCATTGAGAACACTCATCATGCTATCTTCCGAAAAGAACTTTCCTTCGGAATTTATTGCATCCGGCACACCGTCTGTATATACAAAGAGACTGTCTCCCGGATTCAGTTTAAATCTTCTTTCTTTATAAGGATCTATTTCATCCATAATACCCATTACGATATCATGACTGTATATATCTTTTTCATATACCCCGTCAGCTCGTCTGATAACAGGATGCTCATGACCCGCATTTGCAGAAACCGCCTCTCCGCTCTTAAGATCTATGATAGCCAGCCATGCTGTTACAAACATGTTCTCGTCATTGCCGTTACTTAATGCATTGTTTGTTATATCAAATATCTGACCCGGAGTTTTGCTAAGGCCTGAGGTGTTCCTTATAATCGTTTTGGAAATCGCCATAAATATCGATGCCGGGACTCCTTTGCCTGATACATCGCCGATAACAAGAGCTATATGATCATCGTCGATCATATAGAAGTCATAAAAATCTCCACCGACTTCTCTTGCTGGTTCCATGGATGCATAAAGTTCAAACTCTTTTCTGTCTGGAAATGGCGGGAATGTATGAGGCAGTATATTATACTGGATCTGTCTTGCAACATTCAATTCTGCTCCCATTCTTTCTTTTTCCGCAGTTACAGACCTGATCTCTTCAATATATCTCTTAAGCTCTTCTATCATCGAAGAAAAGTTTAAGGCCAGTGCTTCAAGCTCGTTTCCGGATTTGATATTCTTAAGTCTCTCGGATGCACTATCAGCGTCCTTGTTATCCATGTAATCGATTATGATCTTTTCTTCTCTCTCGACAGGTCTTACGACATTTGTCTTAAGCAGTCTCATAACCCATATTTCCAGACATGCAAAAGCTACCAGAATAAGCGCCAGTAATATACTGAAGGTCGGCAGTGACTGTTTGGCAACTTCTTCATACATTTCGGAAGCCCCGGTAAACATGATTCCCGTCTCACCACAATCTATAGTCTCCCATGAAAAAGCTGCACTTCTTCCGCTGTCAAAATCCGTACCATTTGTTATCTTAGCGCTTGAGTGATTCTTCAAAGCTTTATCAAGGTTTGGCCATACACCCCATATATAATCAAGAGTGCTCCCCAGTTCAAACAGATCTCCGCCCTGAGATACTCTTAACTCATTTTCAAGAGAACCTGTGATCATGAAGTAGATCTTATCATCCACCACAAGACAGCTGTACAGATACTGCGGAGCGAAATATCTCTTTATCTTATCGTATTCTTTCGATATCCTTCCGAAACAGACCTCAGCATAGAGCCTTTTATCATCTTCAGACATCAGGTTAAATTCATCATTTGTCACATCCGTTAAAAGAACATACTGAGGATAGTGATCCCTGAATTCCTCTTCCAATACAGTGATCTGTCTGACGTCATATATCTTCTCAAAATCGTCTCTGTTCTCAAACCAAAACTTGGTAAGACCCGGAAGTGCTTTATACTCACGCATTATGGCGGCAGCGCTTCTTGCCTGGTCCGCTGCTCTTTTCATCGCCACCTTATAGCTAACTCCAAAGACTAAAATTATACTCAATATGGCTGAACACAATATCAAAAGAACTATGAATATGATGAGTGGTTTCTGTATTTGATTTCTTATACCTGTTTGTTTTTTATTCATGTTGAGTTATCCCTCAATCTGTCATGTTTACAAAACATAAAAAACATTACTTCCACATAAGCGCTAACATTGTCAGATCATCGAACTGCGGTGCATCACCCACGAATCTGTCCACAGCTGCTCTGACATTTCCAAGCAGTTTATCTGGAGCGGCTGATGCATCTT
>JAGCXJ010000037.1 GCA_017961385.1 Lachnospiraceae bacterium | reverse complement strand
CATCCCTATGCTTGATGACATAAGAAGCCTTAATCTTTCAAATTCCGTAGCCATCGTATTGTATGAGGCATTGAGGCAGCAGGATTTCAAAGGCATGCAGATTAAAGGTGATCTTCACAGACTGAAGTGGAAGGAATAATGGCATTTACAAAAATTATGCCCTAAAGTATACTGTGAATTATGGAACAGATGAATAATCAGGAGGAATATGAGCTCATACGAGAGCGCATAAAGACCCGTCCGATAAACAGAAAAAAGCTTATAAGAAGAACAGTCATTACCGCGGCAATGGCTGTTATATTTGGTGTGCTCGCATGCATCACTTTCCTTGTTTTAGAGCCTGTTTTCAGCAATATGCTCACTCCCGAGGAGGAGCCCGTCGCAAGCGAGGTAAAGATTCCGATCGATGAGGAAGAGATACTGCCCGAGGATATGATACTTGAGGATGAGGAAGAGACCAGAACCCAGATCATCTATCAGGAAAAGGAAAGAACAACAACGGTACTTGAGGATTACAATGCGCTTTACGATGAGATATACAATCTTTCAAAGAACTGCCAGAAATCAGTAGTAAAGGTCGCAGGAGTAAACCAGGATGTGGACTGGTTTAATGTAGCTTACGAGAGCAAGGAAGTCACGAGCGGCCTTATCATCGCAAATAACGGTATAGAGCTTTTGATCCTTACTGACGGATCGGTAATAAAGAATTCCGAAAACATCGATGTTACGTTTTTCAATGAACTGGTCGCAGGCGCTGTCGTAAAGGAAACAGACAAGAACACCGGACTTGCCATAATCGCTGTTCCGGTTGATGAGCTGACGGCAACGCTGCTCGATCCCGATATAATCGCAAAGCTTGGAAATTCCAAGACAAACAGACTGCTTGCGGCTCCTGTCATAGCTGTGGGAAGACCTGTTTCGAATGTCATATCCATTGAACAGGGTATGATCACGTCAAAATCAAATATCATCAATCTGGTTGACAACAACTATGAGATGTTCACCACTGATATGAGAGGCTATGATGCATCAAACGGAGTCATATTCAATATGTCCGGAGAAGTGCTCGGGATCATATGGCAGAAGAACAGCGCACTTGACAAGAATACATTAAACGCCATCGGGATAAGCGATCTTAAGAGAACCATTGAAAGAATGTCAAACGGAAAAAAGAGGGCATATCTTGGTATAAGGGGAACGGATGTTACACTTGACGCGATCAACCTGGGTGTACCGGTAGGCGCATATGTCCTTGAGATAGATATGGAATCGGCTGCCATGAAGGCAGGTATACAGAGCGGAGACGTTATCACCAAGATCGACGGGTTCGAGATAACCAGCTATACGGTATTTACCGAAGCTATCGGCCTGCATGATCCGGGGGATGAGGTTACTGTTACAGTAAAGCGTTTGAGCGCAGAAGAATACAAGGAGATGGATATCACCGTTGTACTGGGTGAGTGATCCATATTGGAGTAAGGCATGAGATTTTTAAAAGACTTAAATGACGGAGACAGAGTAGCGGATATCTATATGTGCAAGCAGAGGACTTCCGCTGTTACCAAAAACGGAAAGAACTATTTAAGCGTGATCTTGCAGGATAAGACCGGGACAATGGATGCCAAGGTATGGGATCCGTCAAGTCCGGGAATAGCAGACTTTGATGCCATGGACTATATAGAGGTCATGGGTGATGTCAGCATGTTCAACGGCTCTCTTCAGATGAGCATAAAGCGTATCAGAGTCTGTCATGACGGAGAATACGAACCCGGCGATTATCTTCCGACATCCCAGTATGATATAGAAGAGATGTACAGCGAGCTTATTTTGCTTGTGAACAAGACAAAGAACGAGTATCTTAAGAAACTGCTTGAAGAGTTCTATGTAAATGATACAGATTTCATAAAAGCGTTCAAGTTTTCATCTGCGGCTAAATCCGTTCATCACGGATTTGTCGGAGGATTGCTTGAGCATACTTTAAGTGTTGCGAAGATGTGTGAGCATTTTGCGATCCACTATCCTCTCCTTAAGAGGGATCTGCTCGTAACGGCAGCATTATGTCATGATATAGGCAAGATCAGAGAACTTGATGCTTTCCCTGTAAACGATTACTCGGATGAAGGCAATCTTTTGGGTCATATCGTAATGGGATGCGAGATGGTATCAGAAAAGGTTCGTGACATACCCGGATTTCCAAAGGTTTTGGAAAACGAGCTTAAGCACTGCATACTGGCTCATCACGGAGAATATGAGTACGGTTCGCCTAAAAAGCCTGCCCTGATGGAGGCAATGGCTCTTAACATGGCTGACAATCTTGATGCCAAGATGGAGACATTCAAGGAACTGATCGAATCAAACGCAACACAGGACTGGCTCGGATTCCAGAGAGTCATAGATTCAAATGTCCGCATGACCAAAATGCCGGATTAAGGGTAAAGCATGTCTGATAAGAGAAGAATCAACATTCAATATCCGATAAAACAGAAGCTATTGACATTAGTGTTCGTAGCTTTGGTACCTCTTGTCATAATCACGATATATCTAATATATTCACTTCTAAGTTACAGCCGCGCTTACGAGGATATAGTAAGCAACATGACTGTCGCAAACAAATACAACGTCTATTTCAAGGAAGACATGGACGAGAGTCTTTACAAGCTGACTGTCGGCTATGTTACATTTGACAGCATTGATGAAGACGAGTCCTTGAAGAATCCGTATTCCATGATAAACGAGATGAGACAGGATCTGACTGCGCTGCTCGATGACACAGACGGCAGTTCAAAAGACTGGCTCATGAGTCTTATGCGAAACTGCGAGACTCTTGAGATGAAGATAGATACGATCAAGGAGAATCTCGAAGAGGGCGACCGCTACGATGAGAATATGATCATGCTGAACAATGATATATATATTCTCACGGATCTGATAGAGGAAGACATACAGCATTTCATCTATTATCAGACAAAGGATATGGAAAACCTTCAGAGCCAGCTGCATGACAGAGTATATAATTTCATCATATTCTGGGGTGTAGTCAGTGCCGTGATTGTTTTGATAACGATCGGCATGGCTATCTTCATGGTAAAGGATATCACCAAGCCCATAAACAAGCTTTGCGATGTAACGGACAAGATCGCTGGCGGAGACTTTGAATCAAGAGCCGATATCAAGACAGATGATGAGATAATGATCCTTGCAAATTCCGTTAATGACATGTCCGAGCATCTTGAGATCATGGTGGATACGATAAAGGAAGATGAAGCAAAGATGCGTCATGCGGAGTTACGTCTCCTGCAGGAGCAGATCAATCCGCACTTTCTGTATAATACCCTTGATACGATCGTCTGGCTTATCGAGAGTTCAAAATCCGAAGAGGCGATCAATGTTGTAATGAGTCTTTCAGAATTCTTCAGACTCGTACTCAGTCACGGAAAAGAACTCATCACCATAAGAGAGGAAGAACAGCATATCAGAAGCTATCTTGATATCCAGCAGATAAGATACAGGGATATCCTGGATTATGAGATTGATATAGACGATGAGATCTATGACTATACTATCCAGAAGATGACACTCCAGCCGCTTGTGGAGAATTCACTCTATCACGGCATAAAATACAAGAGAGCCAAGGGAAATATCAGAGTGACCGGCAAAAAAGAAGGAAATAACATAGTCTTCTATGTCAAAGATGACGGAGTCGGCATGGATGAGGATACCTTAAATAACTTAAGAGAAGAGATCGCAAACAAATGCAAGGATACAAAGGCGGGATTCGGACTTGCCAATGTAAACGAGCGTATCAGGATGCATTT
>JAGCXJ010000036.1 GCA_017961385.1 Lachnospiraceae bacterium | reverse complement strand
TTATTAAAATTATTTTTTAACGATACATAGAAATCACATCCTTTCTATATATACCCATTATATTATACAATCCATACAAAATCAATGCGCAAAATAACTAAATTTAACATACTATTTATATCTAAAAAGGCAATTTAAGAAAAATAGACATGGGCTGTTTGACGAGCAGGATTTCTTGATGATAGATAAAAGCAGCAAAAATAGGGTGCATTCCGATATCAAATCGATACGAAATGCACCCTGTGTCTTTTACTTTATCGGCTGATAATGCTGTACTTTTCGGGAATCATATGATCGGCTATAAGCATTCCCATCATGCGCCGTGCTGTTCCAGCAGGTGCATTTGTTCCTTTTTCCCATGCTTCGACGGTCTTATTCGATACACCCATGACCGCTGCAAAGGTGCTCTGTGTCATATTCAGGCTCTGTCTCAGTTCTTTGATCTCGCTTGCCGATACATCCGGCAACGGCGCGATCGTAATTGTATTGGAACGAGCTGTTTTTTCGCCCTTCTCATAGGCAATAGCTTCGTTCAGACCCTGCATGATGCTCTCGTAGGTATTCATAGTCTCACCCTTTCAAATTTATTATATTATACCCTATTCAATAGGGTTTGTCAATAGGTTTCAGCGATGAAAACCGTGATCATGATATCGTGAGAGAAGATCACATATGCAAAACAGTATCGTGATGAACATCTCAGTAATTCAGTTTTTTGATATCGCAGCTTCTTTTTGATATAATTACTACTTGACAATACTTCGGTTGACCGTTATAATATAGATAAGAGAGGAGGAATCGCTATGCTGATCAATGAACAACTCAATAAGATAAAAATGACAAAATACCGCCTGAGTAAAGAAAGCGGAGTTCCGCAGGCTACGATTAATGACATTTGCAGCGGCAAAGCTGATCTCGAAAAATGTGCTTCTGGCACACTCTATAAGATAGCTAAAGTTCTCGGTCTGTCCATCGAAACCATCTTAGAATCATCAAGAGAAGACATCCGCAGCTCTTTTGAAGTCTTCAAGAGCAATACCTGTCACTATGTGAAAGACATGGGCGATCTCAATTTCATTGTAGTTATTCTGGAATCTGATGAGATCAGAAAGTTGTATGATAAGCATTGGTATCCGGAAGCCCTCTATCTGTTGGCTATGATTGATTATCTGTCAAGAATTAATGAGATACCACTTTGCACAAGATATAATGACTTACGAATGAGCAAGTTGGAAAAGCCCATATATCCTGTTGGTGTATTGCTGAACAGCGAAGTCTTACATTCCGATGAACCTCTGCGTATTGCTGAGGAAAATGCGATACCTGAATTCAGAAGATTCAATATCATAGAAAGTGAAGTGAGAAACGTTGTTTGAAAAAACGTTTACAAAGGATAATCTTGATCAGTATCTAAAAGAACTCGCAAAAGAATTCAGAAAGCTGAACGGAAAAAGTATGCCCGCTGATATCATATTAATTGGCGGTGTATCCGTTGTTATAAACTATGGATTCCGGGATATGACATATGACATGGACGCAATCATCAATGCTGCATCGTCCATGAAAGATGCCATCAACCATGTAGGAGACAGATTTGATTTGCCAAACGGATGGCTGAACACAGACTTTATGAAGACTTCATCATATACACCCAGAATCGTGCAGTATTCACAATTTTATAAGACATTTTCTAATATCGTAACATTCCGAACTGTAACAGGGGCTTATCTTTTAGCAATGAAACTAATGGCGGGACGTCAGTACAAATACGATCTGTCGGATGTTATCGGTATTCTCTGGGAGCATGACAAAAACGGCAATCCTATCACGCTTGAGCAGATTAAAGAAGCCGCACAGAATCTCTATGACTCCTATGACAAGTTGCCGGAACGTTCAAGGCTATTTATAGAGAAAGCAATTGCTGAGAAGGAATATGAAGAAATGTATCTACTGGTAAGGCAAATGGAAGCCGAAAACAAAGATATCCTGCTACAATTCCAGGATGAATATCCGGGTGCTGCAAATACTGACAATATTAACGATATTCTTGCTGCAATCAGAAAAAAGAAGAATTCTGAAAAACATCCGTAATAATAAGAATGAGACGGGTCTCTGCTCATGCTGCAAGCGCTGATCAAGAACTGAAAAAGCCCAGTAAATTCAAGAAAAACAGACGGATGGAAGATTGGCTGAACCTGATCAATGCGGAAACGGAGGGTGATCTCATGGCAATCCAGCAGATAACACAGATCCCGGAAGTCAGAGACACGATCGTTATGCTTCGCCAGCTCAGTGCTGATGAGCAGGTACGGCAGGAAGCTTATTACCGTGAGAAGCGTCTGCACGATGAGGCTACCGCACTCGGAAATGCAAGGCGTGAAGGTAAAGCTGAATTACGTGAGGAGAAGATTTCTCAAATGCGTAAGCTTGGTTTTACAGAAGAACAGATCCAAGCTGTTTGGGGCTAAGAAGCCGGCAATTCAGCAACTGGCTGCATCAGAAACCATCTTGATAAAAAACGGCGCGCTGTTACGAAACAGCGCGCCTGTCATATGTTAGATTCAGATCAGTCTTGCAATCTTTTTCAGGATCAGAGCGATATCATCCGGTGTGATATCGCCGTCTGCGTTGTAATCGGCGTTTCGTCTGCCTTGTTCGGTCATAGACGCTTCGCTGTCCTCTGCAAGAAATCTTGCGATCAGAACTGCATCGCATACGTCAACGCTGTTATCACATGTTGCATCGCCGGAAATACCTATCATATTCATCTCAACGCTATAGAAGTATCCGCTTTCATACAGAGACATTGCGATTTCGTATGCAGATTCTTTATCAGCTTCATCGAGATTCA
>JAGCXJ010000035.1 GCA_017961385.1 Lachnospiraceae bacterium | reverse complement strand
TAGCTGCATCGAGGATATCATTGGCAAGTCTCACTTCCATGGTCTTCTCTCCACGCTTGCGTGAAAACATTGTCAACCAGCGAAGTCCGAGAGCCTGACGACTGTCGGGTCTTACCTCGATCGGTACCTGATATGTGGCACCACCGATACGTCTTGCCTTAACTTCAAGAACAGGCATGATGTTGTTCATAGCCTCTTCGAATACTTCAAGAGCGGGCTTTCCAGCCTTCTCTTCTACTCTTGCAAATGCGCCGTATACGATCTTCTGAGCTACGCCTCTCTTACCATCTAACATGATGTTGTTGATAAGCTTAGTAACTACCTTGTTGTCGTATAAGGGATCTGCTAAAACATCTCTTTTCTGAATATGTCCTTTACGTGGCACGATTCTTCCCTCCTTAATCATTAAAATTAATTCATCGGTACTCACATGTCTGACCCTTCTATATATAAGAAGGTTCACCAACTTATGTCCGTGTCGTATCTTACGGTAAAAGCAAAATGCAACACTTAATTAGTTCTTTATTGTGGTACTTAACAAACAATTCGGTAATTACTTACCAGCCTTGGGTCTCTTTGCGCCGTACTTTGAACGAGCCTGCTTACGATTTGCAACGCCGGCTGTATCAAGTGTTCCGCGGATGATGTGGTAACGTGTACCGGGAAGGTCTTTAACTCTTCCGCCACGGATAAGTACAACACTATGCTCCTGAAGATTGTGACCTTCGCCGGGGATGTAGCTTGTAACTTCCATACCGTTTGAAAGACGAACTCTGGCAATCTTTCTTAAAGCTGAGTTAGGCTTCTTGGGCGTAGCTGTCTTAACTGCAGTACAAACGCCTCTCTTCTGGGGAGAGTTAGACTCAACCGCCTTCTTGTGCAGAGAGTTGTAAGTTCTGAGCAAAGCAGGTGCTGTAGACTTCTTAGCCTGTGCTTTACGTCCTTTTCTTACTAACTGGTTAAATGTTGGCATTCTGATTTCACCTCCTGTTTTCAAATTTTTGTACAATGTGCGCACTAAAATAAACGCTAAAAAGCGCACACTCAGTTAGTATATAACCAAGTGCACGCTTTTGTCAATGCAATATTGCTAAATTATGGGTAGGTAACGTTCATTTTGCCGCTCTCATCAAATATGACCGTACTGAGCAGAACATTTCTCATGATGTTCTTGTATACATTGTCCTCCATTCTTCTGTATGATTCGAGGGCATCATTCTGATATTCGAATACGGGATTACGCTGTGCGGTGCTCCTTCCGGTCACGGCATTTTTAAGCTGGCCCAGGTAATCGACTTCCTCGACCCATTCATTATCTATGGAAGTAAGAGTCGATCTTCTTATGAATTCGTTAAACCTCTCTTCGCTCTCAAACATCTGCTTTTTATTCTCAAGATTGCTCCTTACCTTGTCGATCAGATATGCATATATCATCTTTTCATGCTTGAATATGCCCTCTTTGGCATCATCGTCGAGCTGATATGAGATGTTATCGAGTATATATCTGTTTATCTCTCTCCTGTCAGGCTTTTTATTCTCTTTAAGATACTTCTTTATCACTTCCTTTGCTATGTTTAGGAACATGTCCTCGTTGACATGAGCTCCGTCCAGAAGATTGTTTCTTGTTGAATATATTAACAGCCTCTGCTTTTTGAGTATCTTGTCATAATCGGCATATCTTTTCCTGGTGGTCTCGACGTTCTCCTCAGTAAGCTTCTGAGCTCCATCGATCATGTTCATTAAGGCTCTTTTTCCTATTCTCTTATTGCCTGTTATGAACTTTTCAAGCTCGTCATCGGGCAGAGCATTTATAACAACTTCGTCTTCCAGTGAAACAAAGAATCTCGAAAAGCCGGGATCGCCCTGGCGTCCCGCTCTTCCTCTTGCCTGACGCTCTAATCTCACATTGGCCATTCTTCCTATCCCTATTACATGAAGTCCGCCGAGATCCTTTACTCCGGGGCCGAGCTTTATGTCGGTGCCTCTGCCTGCCATTGATGTGGCGACAGTTACAGCACCCTTTATGCCCGCTTCCTTGATGATGGCGGCCTCCCAGAATGCATTGTTGGCATTCAGCACGTTGTGAGGCACCTTTGCCTTTATCAGTCTGTCTGATACATACTCGGTCTCTTTCATGGTACCTACTACTATGAGAACGGGCTGGCCCGTGTCATGTGCGGTGAGAGCCTCGTTTATCGCATCCGCAAACTGCTCCTCCTTGTTCGTGTAGTATTCGTCATGCATGTCTTTTCTTATGACAGGATTGTTTGTCGGTATCACGACAGTATCAAGCCCGTAAATGGATCTTATCTCATCTTTAGTATCGGATATGGTTCCGCTCATTCCCGCAAGCTTGTCAAATATGCTGAAAAGATTGGGATATGTCACCGATGCAACGGATCTTGTCTCCTGGCTCGGTTTTATGCCTTCCTTTACTTCTATGGCCTGATGTATTCCGCCTTTGAGCTTTACTCCCGGCATCATCCTTCCGGAACCGGCATCCAAGAGCACTACCTCTCCCTTGTCGCTTACAACATAGTCCTTTCCTGCTATCAAAAGGACATGGGCTTTCAGAGAAAGGTTCACAGCTCTGTTTATCTCAAACCATTTCTCATCATACAGGCTTCCTATCCTGAAGAACTTCTCTGCTCTCTCTATTCCCTTTTCCGTGAGCCAGACCTTGTTCTCTTCCTTTATATAGTCTTCCTCTTCCTTTAGAGTCCTTACAAAGAAATCCGCGCTCTTGTACATATTTGACTGTACACGGGGCGAACCGGCTATTATAAGCGGCATCTGGGCTGCATCAAGAAGAACCGCATCCGCCTCGTCAACGATGACATAGTTGTATCTGTTCATGAACCTGTCTTCAACGCTCTTTACGAGGTTGTTGAAAAGATAGTCAAATCCGAGGCTCGAATTGGTCGTATATACGATGTCACAGTCATATATCTTTTTCTTCTGCGCATTGGTGAGCTTTTCATCTTCATGCTCCGTTACGGCGCATGCTACACTAAGACCCATGAAGCGATATACCGGTCCCATTTCTTCGCAGTCACGAAGTGCAAGATAGGAATTGGTAGTAACAAGAATGGATCCCTTTCCAAGGATCGAATTAAGATAAAGCGGCATGGTAGCTGTAAGGGTCTTTCCTTCACCCGTATTCATCTCGCATAGCATACCGAGGTGAAGGCCTATGCCTCCCATCACCTGTACATCATAGGGAAACAGTCCCAGCACTCTCCTGTCGGCCTCACGCATGGCGGCAAACGCCTCGGGCAAAAGAGCATCGAGCTTTTCTCCGTTTTCAAGCCTTTCTCTAAACTTCGGAGTCAAACCTTTAAGCTCATCGTCGGAAAGAGCCTTCATCCTGTCGGCTAACATATTCACTTTTTTAAGCAGATAGTTAATCTTCCTTATGTTCGCTCTCTGACTCATGAATGACTTCCCTTATAACCGCACTGTGAAATCTTACATATCTGGATCCGCCCGCAATGAGCTGCAGGCAGTAGCTGTATGTTGCCATAGGGCATTTAAAGATGCTCGTCTCATCCCTGAATATCATCTGACTTATCTCTTCAGAATATCTGTCAAAAAAGATCATCCTGACAAGGACTCCCTCATCTATGTCAGTCTCCATGTTTACGCTGAGTTCATACTCGCCTTCACCGTCTATTATAGGAAGAGTGGGCTCTATCCTCTGCATCTGGTAGTTGGTCTTTGAATACCAGGATTTGATGACAGATCCCGCAGGCATGAGGTTGTTCTTAAGCTCGACATCATCATTCGAATGAAAGATGACCTCAGAGCCGTATATGTAAGCATCGCTCATATAGTCGGACCAGTAAACGGTCCATTTTTCGCCGTAAGTAATATCGCTCATACAACTGTTCTCTTATATTCGTCTCTTATTATCTGTTTGTATCTTTCAGCAAACCAGTAAACTATTCCCGAAGTATTGTCCTTGTGTCTTCCGTGCAGGCCTCTGCTGTATACCTTTGCTCCTGCAGAATTCAGATGCTCTATCAGCCTGTCGTGTGCATACCTGTCATAGTCATCTTCTATCATATAGGATATGACAAATACGGTATCCGAATAATCTGCCGCAGAAAACTTGTCCCACAGCTTGTCATTAAGCCTTTTAACGGCTTCCTCGTCAGTATCTCCCGCTATGTGATAAAGCGCATCCAGTGATGTGGGAAACCCTCCCGGTCTGTAGTAAAGCTCTGCTGTTGCAACATCTCCTATACTTGCAAGCGGCTTTCCGATAATGACAGCCTTCGGTCTTATATCAGGGCTGTAATACAGCGCTCCCGTAGTTCCCATGCTCATTCCCGAAAGGATAACGTCATTTCCCTCAAATTCAAGCTCGTCCATATATTTTTTTATTATCTTCTTTACAAGATCCTCATACTCCTTATCACCCATATAGAAGCATCCGCCTTCAAGACGGCTCTCGGATATGAGTAAGAACGGACATCCGAGCTTTCTCATAAGGTTGTAGCCTTCAAAGCCTTCTCTTTTCTTGTATCCCGCAAAGTAGACATTAAGCGGTGGCTTCATGTCACCGGGTTCAAAGTAGCAGAAGACCTCTTCACCCGAGGAAGTCTTATATATCTCTCCTCCGGGTATAAAGAATCCGTATCCTCTTCTTGAACTTCTCGAGTGAAGTCCTTTTACAGATATCTTTCCGCTTCCCTTTGCCTTAAGGCTTATAAAAAGATTTCCGTTGGCATTCAGGTTATCTATGCAGAAGACTTCCTTTAGTCTTTCCTTGTCAAAATCCCAGCGCTGCTCAAACTGAGCCACCTGGCCTGCCCTGTACTGTGTGACCGAGAGGATGAGCATCACATCATCACTCTTTGTAAACTCTAAAAACATATCAAGGCTCTGGCCCTTGCTTATCGGTATCGTATTCTTCCAGTAGGCTATCTGATGATACTGATCTCCGAAATCACCGTCAAGTTCAACTTCGCTATAGCCCTTCCATGTGACATTTCCGTTAAATCCTGTAGAAACGATGAAGTTCTGCGGGTTGATCTTTTCTCCCCGGTTCATCTGGTGAAAATTTCTGATCTCATGATCAAAGAATCCCTGCACACCGAGTTCCGGGAAAAACAGGCCCTTTCTCATGCGAAACAGTTCCTTTACGGTAAATGAGAGCTCGGTACTGTCTATGATAAAGAGTGTGTATGCTTTTACGGCTCTTTTCAGATACTCCGTTTCCTCAACAGAAGGGACTCTGCTTATAAAGACAGCATCATAATCAGACTCCTCGTTCATAACTTCGTCAGTCAGCATGTTAAGACTGACGTATTCGGGGATCCTATACTTCTCGTTCCAGTCTTCATTTGATACGGCTAATACCCTAATCTCATCCAACGCCTTTAATAACCTCTTTCCATTTATCGAGCAGTATGCCTGTTGAGAATCTCTTTCCCATCTCGTAGGAACAGATCATGGCCTCGTTCCAGTTTGCCAGACTGTCCAGATAGAATCTGAGTGCTTTTGTTATCTCGTCATAATGCTTTATGATCCTTCCGTTCTCGCCGTCTTCGACATACTGGTTCTTTGTCATGACGATCTGTGGTATACCGGTACTTATAGCTGCTATCTGTACATAGTATTCAGGCTTTTCACTCACATCAACAAGTATCCTCTGCTCACGTATGCAGCGCGATACGGACAGTTCGTCGACACACTGATCCACCATGAACCTGACAGGCACCATATCAATGCTGTCGATATCGTTTTCGGCTGATGTGTCCATGGTTTCATCTGCAGCCATGCGGTCATCCAGTCCGCTGTTTCTCAAAACCTTCCTGGTCTTTTTAAGAAGGCTGCTCTTTATATCGTAAGCTGCCTCTCTGGTAAACAGATGGATCTGAGCTTTGTCATTCTCCGAAAGATACTGACCTAAAACCTGTATCACCTTGGTAAATACTTCATCGTCAAGTTCATCGACAGGCACGAGAATCTTCTGAACAGACATCTGCTGGCTCACGCCAAAGTCTGTCCTTGAATCATAAGGACTTATATCGGTGATATTTTCCATATCGCTTCCCGCAAACAGCTTGATATTTCTTGCAAGCATCGGCGAATCCGCGACTATGTAGTTCGCTCTAAAGATCATGTTCTTAAGCTGTTGTCCCTGCAGATCGATCCTGTCACCGAAAAATGAAAGGACAAGCTTTTTGCCGACAAGGCCGTCATCTATGACGTTCATATGTCTGTTATGCATTGCTATGCAGAAGATATCCTCATCGTCTGTCAGATCTATATATTCTGAAAAGACTTCGCTTATTGCATCTTCGATATCATCATATCTTAGCTTTTCATATTTAAGTCTGTATTCCTTTCCTCTGTACAGAAGAAGGAAATAAGGATCCTTTGGATTTATCTCAACATGTCCGTCACCTGCAAACTGTCTGAATTTCCATATGCCGCTCTCCATCAGATAGTCGGTATAGTAAAGGCGTCCTTCTCTGTAAACTTCCGAACATGAGACAAACCCTCTGTCATCATATATGTTCCTTCTTATCAGCTCGCCTTCGGAGAACATATCTATGCGGATCATGTTTCCGTCTTCACCCAGTTCGACCTGTGCAATCTTCACACCGTCAAGATATGCGACTATGGCAAACGGGGTATACTCAAACTCGACTCCCTCCGGCCATTTGATATCCTTAAAGGAAAAGACTCTCATCTTTCTTTTTGTGATCTCGCACATCGCATCAAAGCAAGACCAGTATCTGGCCCTGAAGATACTCTGTCTGTGCAGGAAGTGTCTGAAATTCGGAACGTGGCTGAGTATGATTATTCTGTAGGCCCAGGCACGGTTCCTGTGAAAGAGCTGTACCTGTTTTACGGTATCGTCATACTCGGACTTCTCTCTTCTGACATACCAGCACTGTTCAGACTCGCTCCATGTATTAAGTTTGTACCATGCAGGTATAAGATAAAGCATCTAAAACTCCGTTATTAAATAAATGTCCTGTAGGAATCGGTATGTATCACTGCTTCCGACTCGTTATAAAGATTGCTCCACAGACCCATTAAGATCATGAATGATGTAGGCAGCATCGCAAGTGTTGATGACATGATGCCTCTCATCTGAAGTATGAGTGAGAACAGCACGCATCCGCCCATGACAAACGAGCTGAAAAGGCAGATCTGGAAGATATGTCTTTTCAGATATTTTTTCGTATCGTCTCCAGGATGTATCCCCGCTAAACTGTCGCCACTCTTTAGAAACTGCTCAGTCATGTCCTTGGGGTTTATCAATAGGTATGAAAATATGATGTTTAACAAAAACAGTATACATATGTATACGCTTATTCCAAGCGCATTATCCAGTGTCATATCCTCATTTATCATGGCAAGAGTAGCATTACTCGGAAAATCCCTGCAAAGAACGTCTATGACCATCTTTGGCAGCATGAATGCGGCGGATGCGAACATAACAGGCATGACTCCGACAGGATTGAACTTTATTGCCTGATAGTTCTTGTCTGCATAGATAGAGTGGATAGATATCCTCTGTACAGGTATCCTCTTTTCACAGTTTTCCATAAACAGCATGACAAATGCGATAATTAGCGACACGATAAATGGCGTCATTATCTCCTCTCTTGAGGCACTCCTTATAGTCATGATGATTCCATCGAGGATATTTATAAATATAAAGACAGTCTGGCCGCCTATTCCGTAGTACTTGTTCCTCACTGAAAGCCAGAGTATTATGAATGCTCCTGCGACCATCTCCGCAACAGCTGTGATCATAGTCAGAGGATTTATATACTGCGGATAAAACTTAAGCTCGTCAAGTCTTAGGATTGCCATGATGACAGACAAAAGAAACATAATAACAAGTGTCAGCCTGTTCATCTTCTTTGCTGAAGTCTTTGCCTTGCTGTCGGAAGATCTGCATGCATTTATTATCTGTACGAGTATGCTCGATATCATGTAAGGCGATATTCCCAGAGTCATGACTGAGCATTTATATATATCTCCGCAGACAGACTTCTCAAGGATCATCCCTGCTTCAAGTTCTCCTTCATACATGGACATATCTATCCCGTAAAGCGGGATACTTCTTCCTACGCAGTACACTGCTATGATCATGAATGTGAATATTAACTTGGATAAGAACAGATAGCTTCTTCCCTTTTTCTTCACTTAAAGCTCCTAAAAAAGTAGTAGTGACTGTTTAAAACAGCCACTACTATTATAGCATAAATTACTATTTAATTTTGCTTTGCAGAATGATTATTTCTTATCCTTATCTTTCTCTGCAAATACACCTTTCTCGTTTTTCTTGTCATTAGCCGTCTTTCCGGTAATGAATGCGATAACTCCGAGTATCCATGTCAACAAGCCGACTTCTGCTGCGGGTGCTTCAGGAATTCCGAACATAGCAGCTTTCGCAACGTCCGTCTCACCGATATTGACAACATCCTGTGTATCATCTTCGCTGGCTCCTACCGTAAGCGGTTCTGTTTGATTGCCGATTTCTACTGTTGACTGAGTTGTCTGTGTTGCCTGTGTTGTCTGTGTCTCAGTTGTC
>JAGCXJ010000034.1 GCA_017961385.1 Lachnospiraceae bacterium | reverse complement strand
TTTGTATCTTTTACTTCTTCTTTTGTTTCAGTCTCTTCTTCACTCTCTATAAGATTTCCACCCTCGAGCAAAGCTATGAGTCTTTCCATTCCATCCTCGGGAAGACTTCCGTAAGCTAATTCGAGTGCATCATCATCGCCTGTATTTTCTATATCGTTTGCATCAAGAAGTCCGCTTGATACAAATTCAGAGAATTCACTGTTACCTCTGATAAGAGCGCTCTGTCCGGGCGTAAACAGTTTTTCAACACCATTGTATGAACCGTCGGTGGTCTTAAGACGTACAAGCACTTCACCTGTTGTTACTTCGGTAAGCGTATATATAAGTCCGTCAGATGCCTTATAAACAGTTACCCTGAAGCTTGTTCCTCTTACTGACATAGTAGAGTTGGGAGTATCAACTTCATAAGACTCTCCTGCTTCAAGCTTGCTCTGGAGTTCATTCAGTTCAGAGCCAGCATCAAGATATATCTTTATACGTGAATCTTCTGATTTGTCACTTGCTTCCAATTTAAAATGTGTATTTGCATCCGCATAAACGAACTTGTCATTATCCATACACATAACAAGCTCGGATGCATCCATAACAGTAACATCATCACCGCTGTAGAGATGTTCACCCTTATATGCCTGGCCGTTATTCATCTCGCCGACTACGTTGACCGTACCGGCTACCTGTTCAACCGCTATGCTTCGATAGCCGCCTCCCTGTAAAAGAACAGCTACACCAATTCCTACCGCAACGACTGTACCGCCAGCGCCGGCTAGGATCTTACCCTTGGTTGTCTTAAGTAAAGCTCCAACATTCATATTAATATACCCTTCCTGTAGTTCCCTGTAGTGTTTTACACACTATTATATTGTATCACATTTATTGTTTTTTATGATATTTTTGCACGAAATGCTAAAATTCGAGCACGAAATGCAGAAATCAACTGTTATGTAAACCATATTTATAGATTTTCACTTCTTTAGTAAAGCGAATTTCCCGTTCCTGATCTGTGAGATATAACCATCTTTATTCATACAAAAAAGCTCCGGTCATCTTATTGATGGCCGGAAGCTTATATTTTTCATATATATCTCAGTTCAAATTCTGCTTCACCTGAATCATTGATCTTCATCAAAACATATGATGGCTGTCTTCCCTCCTGTCTGGGATAGGTAAGACTGCCGGGATTTATCGCGATTATATCCCCGTCACGTTCTATCACAGGTCTGTGAGTATGACCATACATCACTATATCTATACCGCGGCTTCGTGCCTCGTCCTTTAGTATCTCGTTTCCCATCGATACATAGTAATGATGTCCGTGAGTGACCCATATTTTATATTTTCCGATGCTGAATTCCTCTTCGCTTTTGATATCTGAGAAAAAGTCATTGTTTCCCGCAACCATCTTTACAGGACATCTGGCTGCTTCATTGATGATGTACTCGCTGCCCTCTATATCACCGCAGTGAATCACCATATCAAGCGGAGCAAGCTGCTTGCAAAGTTCAACATACAGATCATTCTTTCTGTGAGTATCACTCACGATCAAAATCTTCATACTCATATTCCCTATCCCCGCATGCAGTACGATTATGCTTCATGTTTTATCAGGATTTCTTTTATTCCCTCTAAAGCCTTTCCTCTGTGGCTTATCCTGTTCTTCTCATCAGGATCGAGCTCAGCCGAAGAGACTCCTCTGTCAGGAAGATAGAATATCGGATCGTATCCGAATCCGTTAGGTCCCTTTTCCTCGTAGCCTATCCTTCCCTCGTATGTTGCTTCATAGCAGTCTTCTCTTCCGTCGGGAAAGACTACAGCCATGGCACAGACAAATCTCGCTGTTCTCTTTTCATCTTCAACGCCTTCAAGACGCTCGATAATCTTTGCATTCTTGATCTTATAAGGAGTATACTCTCCAAGATATCTTGATGAGTATATCCCCGGTTCTCCGCCTAGTGCATCATCAACAAGTCCCGAATCATCGGCAACTACTGCTGCTGTTATACCCTTTTGCTTTACCAGTTTAGCTACTGCTCTTGCCTTGATAAAGGCATTTTCCATAAATGTGCTTCCGTCTTCCACGACATCTGTATATACATCAGCTTCCTTCATGGATAAAACCTCGGCATCAGTATCTGACATGATCGCGCGTATCTCGCGCATCTTGCCCATATTACCTGTAGCGAATATGACTTTCATTATGACTTACCCTTTCTGTCTGATCTCCTGTCTGGGAGGCTTGGGACCCATAAACTGATAAAAGTATGTCTTCATCATACCATTAAATATCTTTCTGTTCTTATCAGCCTTTCTCCCGATATATTTCTCCGCCTCTTCATATGCCGTGATCATATATAATGACCAGCTGTCGAGATTTTTAAATCTTTCACCGATAACGGTATACAGACCTGCCATATCCTCCTTTTCCATGATACGTTCTCCGTACGGAGGATTGGTGATTATAAATCCGTATTTCTTAGGATGAGAAAGATCTGCAACATCTCTTCTCTGGAAATGGATCATATCCTCAACACCGGCAAGTCTTGCATTCTGTCTTGCGATTGATACCATCTCATCATCTATATCATATCCCTGGATATCACAGACTATATCTTTATTTACTTCATCTGCAGCCTCTTCAAAAGCATCCTTCCATGTATTTTGAGAGATCAGATTCTTCCATCCCTCAGCAGTGAAATGTCTGTTCATTCCGGGAGCGATATTGGCTGCCATAAGTGCTGCTTCTATCGCAAATGTTCCTGATCCGCAGAATGGATCTACTAATATTCTGTCCTTGTTCCATGGTGTGAGCATAATAAGAGCAGCTGCCAGATTTTCCGCAAGAGGTGCCTTTGCAGTAAGCTTTCTGTATCCTCTCTTATGCAAAGACTCACCCGTAGTATCAAGTCCGATGGTAACGGTATCCTTCATGATAAATACTCTTAAAGGATAAGCGTCTCCGTCTTTTGGAAACTTGGTCATGTTATAGCATTGACCAAGGTGGTCGACGATAGCTTTCTTCATTATGGACTGTATATCAGAGGGGCTAAACAGCGCACTCTTTATACTGGCTGCCTTGGCAACCCAGAACCTGGCATCCCTTGGCAGATATTCTTCCCATTCGACGGCCTTTGTTCCCTGATATAGCTCTTCGAAGGTCTCGGCATGAAACTGGGCGACCTTTATAAGTACCCTTTCAGCAGTCCTTAAGCCGATATTAGCCCGACATACCGCCTCATCATCACCGATAAACGTCACTCTTCCGTCTTCTACGAGACTGACGTCATACCCGAGATCGATTATCTCTTTTTTCAGTACAGATTCCAGCCCGAAGTGGCATGGTGCCATTAGCTCTATTCTTTGCATGTTTCCGAATATGCCTTTCTGACTGCCATTGCGAGCTGATCAGCACAGCTCGTTCCTCTAAAGCCGCACTGATTGCCGAGAAGTTTGTCCTCTATCTGATCTACACTGAATCCGTCAACAAGCTTGCTGACTGCCTTAAGGTTTCCGTTGCAGCCTCCAGTAAAGCTGACATTAGTTATGACATCTCCGTCAATATCAAATTCTATCTTGGAAGAACACACTCCTGAAGTCTTATATGAATATCTCATCTACTTACCTCCAATTCTACAAATCCCGCACCGTTATCGTTAGCGCTGCATTTATTGAGTCCGTTAAGGCTTATTGTTACATTAGCCTTATCGGCATCTATCATTCTTATTCCTTCGTCATTAACGACTGTCCACGCCCTTGCAGGTATATCGATATCAAACGCCTTTGTCTCACCGCCTTTGATATGTACTCTCTTGTATGCTGCAAGCTTTCCGTTTTCTGTTTCAAATCTGCTGTCACTTTTAACATATATCTGTATCACTTCATCGGTATCAACATCTGATGAGTTTGTAAGTTCTACTCTGGCAACAGCAGAAACATCTGCTAATTCCTTGTATGTTTCGATGGCATCCGCCTTGCTTAACGCCGTACTTATCTTGTCAGCAATGCCTGCATAGTCCTTTAAGATAGAAGCCTTATCTATCTTTACATCCCCATAGGTCATTCCGTAACCGAAAGGATACAGAGGCTCTCCCTTAAAATATCTGTAGGTTCTTCCTTTCATTGAATAATCTTCAAACGAAGGCATTTTTTCTATATCGCTGTTATGATAGAAAGTAAGGGGCAGCTTGCCTGAAGGAGAGACTTCTCCAAACAGTATGTCCGCTACAGTCTTTCCACCCTGTGCTCCCGGATACCAGCACTGAAGGATCGCAGCTGCTCTTTCTTTAGCCACACTCATATCTATAGAACTGCCTGCCATCATGCATAAGATTACAGGCTTGCCTGTCTTTAATACGGCATCGAGCAGTCTTACCTGACAGGGAGGAAGCATCAGATCTTTCTTATCTCCCGATGCATAGGAATTACCTGTGTCTCCTTCTTCACCTTCAAGTGTCTCGTCAAGACCAAGACAGAGTATCACTACATCCGAATGCTTTGCGACTATCACAGCCTCAGCCAGTCTGTCATCTTCCTTGGCAAGG
>JAGCXJ010000033.1 GCA_017961385.1 Lachnospiraceae bacterium | reverse complement strand
CGTTCCGCTCGTTCCCAGAGAGATGTTGCAGGCACCGTCGCCAACAGTTCCGGTTCCTACTGCTGCTGCAGCATTGTCGCCTGCACCGGCAACGATCTTGCAGTTTTCGGAAATACCGAGCTTCTTTGCTACATCGGGAAGGATGTTTCCTACTGTCTCGTAGCTTTCAAAGATCTTTGCAAGCTGTTCTTCCTTGACAGAGCAGATCTCGCACATTTCCTTAGACCATGTTCTGTTCTTTACGTCAAACAGAAGCATTCCTGATGCATCCGAAACATCCGTGCAGTGTACGCCGGATAATCTGTATGCAATGTAATCCTTGGGGAGCATGATCTTTGCTATCTTTGCAAAGTTCTCAGGCTCATTCTCCTTCACCCAAAGGATCTTGGGAGCTGTAAATCCTGCAAATGCGATATTTGCTGTATATTCAGAGAGCTTGTCTTTTCCGATCGTGTTGTTAAGGTAATCACATTCCTTAGTAGTACGTCCGTCATTCCAAAGTATTGCGGGACGGATCACGTTGTCATCCTTATCGAGGATAACAAGACCGTGCATCTGTCCGCCGAAGCTGATTCCGGCTACTTCGTTTCCGTCTATGTCTGCTATGAGCTCCTTGATGCCTGCCATTACCTGTGTATCCCAGTCTTCGGGATTCTGTTCAGACCAGCCCGGCTTGGGGAAGCTTAACGGATACTCCTTTGATACGATATTCTTAATCGCTCCTTTTCCATCCATGAGAAGCAATTTTACTGCCGATGTTCCGAGATCTACACCAATATAATACATATTGTCCTCCTTAAAAGCGGTGTTAAAAAATCGTTGCGCGCACTGGTGTGCGTGCACCTTTTAATAATAAATCCTAGCGTTTGAACTTGCAAGTATACTTATGATTAATGATTTCGATTTGTCGTTTTTGACAAATATCAGATTTTAGTCTTGTGCATATATCACATGGTCTGACATATTGCCAATTTGAAAAAGATTATTGTATGATAGATGTTGCGAAATGCCCGATGATATCGGGCACGAAATCACAGGAGATAAAAACATGCCTACAATCAAAGAAATCGCCGCTCTGGCAGGTGTATCCAGAGGCACGGTAGACAGAGTCCTCAATAAAAGAGGCGGAGTTCACCCCGACACCAAAGCAAGAATACTCGAGATCGCAAAAGCACTGGACTACCGTCCCAACAAAGCCGGTATAGTCCTGTCCGCTCAGCGAAAGAATCTAAAGCTCGGAGTTGTCATGTTCGGTACCAACAACCCGTTTTTTGACGATGTAAAAGCAGGCCTTAAGCAGATAGAGAGCGAGCTTAGCTGCTACAACTGTACGATCTATATAAAGGCCACACCCAGCTTCAGAGAGCAGGATCAGATAGATGCGATCGACGAACTGGTGGAAAAAGGTATACATGCGCTCGCCATCGCTCCGCAGAACCAGGAAGGCGTTGTTAAAAAAGTCGATGAACTGGCAGCCAAGGGCATACCTACGATCACTTTCAACTCTGATCTTCCCTCAAGCAAGAGGATCGCTTACGTCGGCAGCAATTACAGAAAGAGCGGTCAGACAGTCGCAGGCCTCATGAAGCTCTTTAACCAGGGCAGTCAATTAAACATCGGGATCATCGGAGGCGCCAAGAGCGTTCTCTGTCACACCGAAAGGATCGAAGGATTTAAGGATATCGCCTCATCGCAGGCTGCAAAAAAGATACTTAATATAGTAGATGTTGTATGGAATAATGATGATGACGTGACCTGCTACCAGGTAGTCGATGATATGTTAAAGGCGCATCCCGAGATCAATGCACTCTACTTTACCGCAGGTGCCATATCAGGCGGCTGCAGAGCAGTCATGGAGCAGGGACGCAACAAGGGCATGCTGATAATAACTCATGACAGCGTGCCATCTACCGTTGAACTGGTAAAGAAAGGCATCATTCAGGCCACTGTCTGCCAGCAGCCTTACATTCAGGGCGTCAAGCCCCTTCAGATGCTCTTTGATTATCTTACGACCGGTGAAGTTGTCGAAGAGATCAACTATACCGATATAGAAATATTTATAAAAGAAAATATCTGATCTACGACATAACCCTGTCGTAGTCATATCCTCTGTCAGCTTTAAGAGACAGCTCTCTGAGTTCGAAATAGATTAGCCCGAACTCCTTCACTTCAAAGCTGGCAGATATTTTTTTGTCGTCAGAAGCAAGAATGTCCGATCTGGTCAACGGCTTGTCGCTTTCTCTTAAGACCTTTATCTGATCATCGCTAAGTGATGACGGCTCTCCCATCACATGCCATATTCTCAACGGATTGCATGTATCCTCGTCAACTATCCTCTGGATGAGAGAATACCTCTCTTTATCTCCGTCAAATTCAAGTGTTATCTCAAGATCATTACCTGTTCTTTCAATATTGCTGTTAAAGAGGATTCCACTGTATCCGTCATCTGTTTTGCATATGACGCAGTTGTCATTTTTCATGACGCATCTGCCTTTTAATTCCTTGAAGAATTTAAATGCATAATATGTGGGCTTTCTTATGCCTCTGTTGGCCATCATTCCAAAGCCGCCATGGAAAGGAGCAAACGGCACTCCCATCTCCTCAAAGACATCTCCGAATGTCCAGTAGGAATATGATTCGGATGTTTCTCCCAGCCTTGCAAGGAGGGAAGCCGTATACGCAGCATTCTGATTCGTGTCATGAATGGGAGCATTTGGAATATAGGAAGTATTAAACTCCGTTATGTGCATCTGTATTCCCTTGTAATCAGGATAGCTGTCGATTATCCTTCTTGAATCATTTAATGTTTCAAGGCTCTCATTCAGTTCAACGAGCTTGATATATCCGTAATGACCGTTAAAGTCAGGAACCTCGGATGTGTAATGATGTCTTGTGATGAAATCAACGGGTATCTTCTTTTCTGATATGAAGTCCATGAACATAGTCATATACTTCACATCCTCTACTCCGCAGATCGCAGGTCCGCCGACCTTGAATCTTTCATCCAGATTCTTTATTGCATTAAATGTATTCTCAAGGAGCACAAAATACTCATCCATATCCGCATCTTTCCAAAAGCCCGGAAGATTCGGCTCGTTCCATACCTCTATAGGCCAGGTAACGACCTCGTCTGCTCCGTACCTTTCCATAAGATGCTTTAGTGTTGCGACCACAAGATCGCACCAGTTCTTATAGTCCTTGGGAGGAGTGACATTTCCCTTCCAGTAAAAGATAGTCTGCTCACCGCTAGCCATCTTCTTTGGCATGAATCCCAGTTCAAGGAAAGGCTTTATCCCTACTTCCTTATAAGAATCCATAACAAGATCCAGATAGGTGAAGTTGTATTCTATTATCACTTCTCCGTCCTTGCCTTTAAATTCCTGGTAGATAGCCATATCATCAGAAAAGATGCCGTGACCTCTGATATGCTTAAATCCTATATCCTCCTGAACGGCCTTTAGCTGATCCATGTATTCCTTCTGCAGTGCAAGTCCCATCCTGCCTGAACCTACGCAGTAATCCACGTTATTGTTAAAATCTATTGTGTTTTTGTCATCAACCTTATATGTAAGCTGCATAAGCATCCCCTCTCTAAAGATCATATTATCAATATAATATCATAATCTCTTCATATTATAATATGCATTCTGGACATGATATTTCGTTTTTTATGCCATCTTATGGTACTTTAGGGCAGTATCTTGTCTGTTTTGTACGCTTTAGCATGGTAGAGTGTGAAAAATTTTGTTGTTTTTGGTCATTTTTTATTTACAAACACTATTATATGATGTAATTGTAAGGATGTGTCTGGGCACATGCCCATGACTCAAAGGATTGAGGAAAAAGATATGTTTATCAAAACAGACTATACTACCAACTCAATACCGGGTACTTTTTTCAGGCCGAAGGATTACATGGCTCATGTTCCTACAGAAAGAATAACAGGAGCAGATCGTGTTACTCTCTCTGAAGAAGGAATGATACTTTCAGGTCAGATCGATACGAGCAAGTATGTGAAATCTGCTCAGACTCCTGTTGCGAACATTACAGACAGCTCTTCTAAAGAAGCGAACAACCTTCGCAGATATATATACAGCAGTGCCGACGGTCAGGTAAGCCTGATCAACATGGCAGTATAAAAAAAGAACATCTTCAGATGTTCTTTTTTTGTTGCATTTTATTCAACCGTAACGCTCTTTGCAAGATTCCTTGGCTTGTCTACATCATTTCCTCTTGCTACAGAGAAGTAATATCCTAAAAGCTGAAGCGGTATCACTGCAAGACAGGCTGAGAAATGCTCATCTATCTTCGGAACATATACCGTAAAGTTTGCGGTATCTTCAGTCTCATAATGTCCGTAGCTTGTAAGTCCCATCAGATATGCTCCGCGGCTCTTTACCTCTAGCATGTTGCTGATAGTCTTTTCATATAGATCGGGCTGAGTTATAACACCGATTACCAATGTTCCGTCCTCGATAAGGCTTATCGTTCCATGCTTTAATTCTCCGGCTGCATAAGCCTCACTGTGAACATATGATATCTCTTTGAGCTTTAAGCTTCCCTCGAGACAGATCGCATAATCGATTCCTCTTCCAATAAAGAATACATCCTTGGCATTGGCAAACTTTGCTGAGAACCACTGGATCCTGTCCTTATCGTCAATTATCTTGTTGATCTTTTCCGGAAGAGTCTTAAGTTCGCTTATGAAATAATCATACTGCTTGTCGTCAATCTTTCCTCTAACCTTCGCAAACTGGATCGCGATAAGATAGCTTGCAACGAGCTGAGTCGTATATCCCTTTGTGGTAGCAACGCTTATCTCCGGTCCTGCAAGCGTATAGAATACGTTGTCAGCCTCTCTTGCTATAGAGCTTCCTACAACATTGACAATGGCAAGAGTCCTGATACCCATTTCCTTTGCTTCTCTGAGAGCAGCAAGCGTATCAGCCGTCTCTCCCGACTGGGAAATGACTACTACCATGCCCTTTTCGTTAAGTATGGGCTTTCTGTATCTGAACTCACTGGCAAGCTCAACCCTTACAGGCAGCCTTGCGATGTCCTCAAATACATACTGTGCAGCCACTCCGACATGATATGCCGAACCGCAGGCTACGATAGTGATATCAGAGATATCCTTTATGATATCATCCTTAAGGCCCATGCCTTCAAGATCTATCTTTCCGTCATTTAATGCTGATGTGATAGTATCTTCTATAGCCTTGGGTTGCTCGTATATCTCTTTCATCATGAAATGCTCAAAGCCGCCCTTTTCTGCTGCCTTTGCATCCCAGTCAATATGAGATGTCTCCTTGGGCACTACATCACCGTCGAGGTTGTAGAATACTGCTCCGTCGCTGGAAAGTCTTGCCATTTCAAGGTTGTCTATATATATGACATCTCTTGTATAGTTTAAGATAGCCGGTACATCACTGGCTACAAAACATTCCTTGTCCTTTACGCCTATTATCATGGGTGAATCTTTTCTTGCTACATATATCTCACCCGGATAATCCGCAAACATGACAACCAATGCATACGAACCTCTTACACGCACCATGGTCTTTGCGAGTGCATCAATTGGTCCGACCTGATATTTCTTATAGTAGTAATCGATAAGCTTTACAACAACTTCCGTATCAGTCTGTGAATAGAAATTGTAATCATGACGCTGAAGCTTTTCCTTAAGCTCCTGATAGTTCTCTATGATACCGTTATGAACAGCTGTAACTGTTCCGTCATCGGCAACATGAGGATGCGCATTTGTCTCGGAAGGCTCTCCATGCGTAGCCCACCTTGTATGACCTATACCGCAGTTGCCCTTTAAAGACTTGCCGTCGTTGGTCTTTTCCGCAAGACCTGAAAGTCTTCCCTTTGATTTAACAACCTTGACTTTCTTGTCGCCGTCTCTTACAGCCAGTCCCGCTGAATCGTAACCTCTGTATTCAAGTTTTGACAGTCCCTCGAGCAATATCGGTGCTGCCTGTTTATCTCCAATATATCCGACTATTCCACACACTATGTGAATCCTCCGATCATTTTTATACAGACTATATTATATAATAATCATGTAATATACGAAAGTGTTTTTTCCCTTGTCTGCTAAAGAGTATTCATGATCATGGCGATCAGCACCAGATCCTCACTGCCGTTATTTCTTGTCCCATGGCCCTCTCCGTCTTTACATATGGCCATATCCCCAGCTTTCAAGACTTCTGTCTTGCCGTTATCATCTATCGTTGCTTCACCGGATATAACGTAAAAAGCCTCGAATTCTCCGCTGTGCTCATGATAACCTATGGATGCACCCGGCGGGATCACCAGCTTGCTGAACAGTCTGCCGTGTCCTTTTGCATCTTCAGGCTTCATCCAGTCGTAAAAGATAACCTCGTTGTCTCCGCCCCTTGCATTCTGTACACGTCTTTCCTTAATCTCATCGCTTCTTCTTATCATGTCATTTCTCCTTTTTTGTCTGCAACATACCCCTTTGCAACATGCTCCTATATTATACCATATACGTATCCCAAGTCGAATTTCCCAAATTACACTTGACTTTTCCCGTAAATATGATACCATTAATGCGTTGCAAAACTGTGTGCTTAGCTCAGCTGGATAGAGCGTTTGGCTACGGACCAAAAGGTGGGGGGTTCGAATCCTCTAGCACACGCTACCTTGAGGCTTGAAACCTTGATTTTACAGGGCTTCAAGCTTTTT
>JAGCXJ010000360.1 GCA_017961385.1 Lachnospiraceae bacterium | reverse complement strand
GACCGAAAAGGTAATCCATCATACGCTTATCGGGTGATACAACGGTAGAAAACGGCATGCTGTCATGTACAGCAAGCGGAAGAACCGGAAGCAGCTGTTCAAGGCAGGCACTCATGTCTCCATATGCACCGTTTATTGAGAATCCCGCTCCGTAGAAAACCTTTGCAGCAGATTCAATGGTCGGTGCTGAAAGTGACGCATTCTCATTTATAATATGAAAAACTCCCGCATAATCCGTCTGTGTTGATGACAGAATTCCGCAGGCAAAACAAAACTGTGTAAAAGGTTCAAATTCCAGTCTCTGGCACAGTTCATAAAATGGCAGTTCAGTACCGCTTTTAACAGTTAACTCAGCCCTTTGATCGATAGTCTTAAGTCTTTCAACGATAGGAAGCTTTGCATCCTTTTTGATCTCTTCCCATACATCCGAATCATATTCGTCTGATTCATCATTGTTTCCAGATGCAAAGTCACCCAAAAGCTTCATGAGCTCGTCATCGATATCTTCTTCATCATCTGACTCATCTTCGCTTTCAGATTCATCTGCTATCATATCTCCAAAGAGATCATCATCTTCCTTACTTTCGAAACTGGCGCTTTTTCCCTTGTAAGACTCGGTCAGTCTTGAATGACAGGTGGCTTCAGCCAGCTCAATATCAGGATACATGATATTCTTGTATCCTCCGTCACCATTGGCATATATTACCTTTAAATGAGCTATATAGCTGTCTATGCTGCTGTTTACACAATCGAATATATACTGCATATATTCGCTGTAATCTTTAAAGGGTTTATTGTTTAATTCTTCACTGAAATTAGCCATAGTTATCCTTATCTGGTCTTAAAGCTTGCAGTGCGGTCAAAAACGCTCTTAGCAGTGTTTATGCCTGTCTGTTTTGATATATCAAAAACTCCGCCTTCGGATTCGTTTATGAATTCCATCGGCTTGCGGACATCATACATATATGTCTCTTCCTCTTCGTCATAATATCCGCTTGCGATCTTTATATCGCGCTCATTTTTCTGTTTATTCTTCTTTGACAGCTCGTCATTGATCATCTTCTGGTGTTTCCTCTGTATCCTCTTCTCTAAGAAGCTCATTAAACTGCGCTGCTGTCAGTTCCTCATCAGGAGCTTCAACAAGATCTATATACTTCTCCGGATATGTATCTTCATTAAGTTCTTTCATCCCCAGAAATTCGGTCGCAAGATAACCTTCTCTTCCGGTAGTCATCACAACCTTGCACCACTCATTTCCGGGCTTTGTAACATACCCGAGCGTACCTGTGAAGAGCTTTGTAATTATCTCTGCATCCTCTGAAGGACCTTTTCTGAATCTTAAAGGTTCATCATTGGTCGTTGTAAATGAGAAGTATCTTTTCTCATATACAACAGGTTCTGCTTCAGGTTCAGGCTCGATATCCTCTGTAACTTCTTCTTCAGCTTCCGTTTCAGGCTCTGTGATAACTTCATCTTCAATCTCTGTAGCGACTTCGACCGGCTGAACTATTTCAACAGTAGCGGGTTCATTATTCTCTCTTGTATCCGCATTCTCACCAATGACTGTCTGACTCATCACTGCCGGAGTAGCACCATATGTATCCTTGCCTTTGTTAAAGAATGAATTCTTTCCGCCAAGTATGATGAGTGCCAGAACTGCAACAAGTATGTAAAATATGGCAAGAGCCATAAATATTCCCATGTTTCTTTTCATGTCTATCTACCCCTGTTATGAAGTCGGAAGCTGTATATATATGCCCATGCCGTTGCCCTGAGGGCTTCTTGCATATATCGTACCGCCGTAATGTTCTACGATAGCCTTGGCCTGTGTAAGTCCTAGTCCATTTCCGCTTATCCTGTTTGATCCCTGATAATTCAGTTCAAATATATGCTTGGTCTCATCTTCAGGAAGACCTTTTCCGGTATCCTTAAGAACAATAAAGATATCATCCTCTATTGTCGAGATAGTTACGACAAGAGTTCCTTCAGTCTGCATATACTTTATTGAATTATCGATGATATTTCTGAACATGATTAACAGTCTCTTAGCACTTGCATGAACCATGATCTTATCTGATGCCGTAGAGATGTTTATTACAAGACCGGCTTCACGAGCCGCATCCTTAAGCTCTGCTATTGCCTTTCTGGCAACATCGATGATATCGACCGTAACAGCTGTATCCTCATCATCGGGAGGCAAAAGACTCTCTATCGAAGGTTCGCTTATGCGCACACTGCTTTCTTCCTCTTCTTTGCTGTCCTCTTTTTCCTGAGCTGCCTTTAGATCTTCCTCAGCTTTGTTAAGCTTAACTCTGATATCATCTAGTTCAGACTGCATCTTTCTGATATCGGAATTCTTCTCTTCAACTGTCCTGTCACAGTCTGCCTTTAACTGATCCTTTTCCGCCCGAAGCATCCCTATCTCCTGTTGAAGATGATCGGCTCCCGTGTAATCGTTGTGAGTATTAAAGCACAAATATGCAAATCCAATCATGCATAATGTAAAGAGCACAAAGAAAATGAGTATAAACGGCAGTTCTAGTGAGAATCCTGCGAATATTGTCATCACATAGAAAAAGCTTGCCGCCACTATCGCCAGTTTTTGTGATTTACTCATGTTTGCAAACCTCCGGGTTCATATTATCAAGATCTATTATTCGTCTATCTGTATTTTCAATCACTGACTGGTCATGTGTTGCCATGATAATCGTGATCTTTTGTCTGTGTATTATATCAAGCAGTCTCATGATCTCTGCACTGGATGCAGGATCTAGATTGCCGGTAGGTTCATCAACCAGCAATATCTTTGGATGGTTTATGACTGCTCTTGCAAGACAGACTTTCTGCTTTTCACCTCCGGATATCTCCTGAGGATGTCTCTTGTGCAGATGATCTATCCCTAACATCGAAAGCACATATGTGATCTTCTTTTCAGCATCCCTGGCAGACCCTCCCGTTGCCAGAATGGCAGCATAGAGATTGTCATAGACACTCACATCGGGTATCAGCCTAAAATCCTGAAACAGCACTCCTATGCTTCTTCTGTAATAAGGCTTCTTTCTTCTCGCAAGACTCCTAAGATTAACACCGTCAACAATGATATCCCCGCTGTCAGGTGTTATCTCGTTTAAGAGCATCTTAAGTAGTGTAGTCTTTCCGCTTCCGCTCTTTCCGGTAAGAAATATAAACTCATCATCCTCTATCAAAGCATTGAGATCATTAAAAACCTCGAGCTTACCTTCTTCAGTCTCATATGAATGATTGATATGAGATAATGTGATCATTTTATTACCAGAGCCTTATCAAGTCCCGTGACCCTAAGTATATCCTTTACAGGAGCGGTCACATTGATAATCGTGAAATGTCCCTTCTTTGATGATGCGGTCTTTTGTCCTATGATCAGACCTCTTAATCCCGCACTGGATATGTAGTTCACATCCTGCATATTCAGTATCACATCATTTGATTTCTGAAAGCCTTGGAGTATGGCATTCTGAAATTCAGTTGATGACAGCGCGTCAATCTTTCCCGATGCGTTAAGTTGTATCATGCCGTCAACTTTAACTTCTTCAATGTTCATTGTTTGTAATATCCCTCTTTATATTGTTTATTTATGTAAGTGTGAATGCTCCGTCATACAGAGCCTCTTCATCAAGTACCGGTTTCTTTTCCTGCGGTATCGCAGCATTCATATCAAGATAAGTATTGCCGTCAAGCACGACTTCATTCTCCATCTGGATCAAGCGTATCTTAGTTCTTAAAGGCTTAAACTGATCTACCATGAAGACAAGACGATGTCTTAATTCTTCGGTAAGTCTGCGTTTTATAAGAATGGTTATCTCAAAGACTCCGCCGTTTTGCATACGGTTTTCAAGTAATACAGGCTTTTCACCGAGTATTATCTCAAGCACTCGCTCAATTCCCTTTTTGGTACCCTTCATCTTGTTAAGCTGATAAGCTTCCTTTACAAGCTGTCGAAGTACATCTTCACTCAAAAATCCACCCTTTAGATCAATACCGAACCAAGATCCGTACATCTCAAGAAGTTCAGCAGAGCATGTATTAAGATCCAACATCTTGTAAAGCTGTTCATTCTGCTCCGAAAAGTCATTGTATATGCTTGAGAATACAGACATATATCTGTGGAAAAAGCCTCCCTTTTCCTGATAAACCTGCGGGAATGTATCCATAAAGTTATCACCCACTGCGCTTATCCTTAACTTCTTTAGAAAGGCCGATCCGTATCCCATCATCTCTATCGCAAGATACAGATATCTTCCCTCAAGTTCATATAACAGGGCATCCTCACAGTTAACAAGTCTCTTTGCTCCGTTTGATGTCATGAATGTTATCTTGTCATATGTACTGATATCGGGATCAAACAGCATCTCCTCGATACTTATTAGCTTGCCGTTTTCATCTTTTATGTAGGTGATATCGGTAGCAAAAAGGTATATATAGCATACCATTTCCTCTGAAGTCTCTAGCCTGCAGCTGAAACGTCCCCAGGCCGATGCATCATTTACTCCATCAAGTGGTTTAAAGAAGATAAAGTGCTCATTCTCATTTTCATTTAAAGTGATACTGCCTGTATCATCATGATCAAAGCCCTTTAAATATGCACTCTTTATTCTGTTGCTCTTTATCGAATACCAAATATCATTTACCATAATCAGTTCTCTGATGTTACTATCTGAAGCTGTATATTTCCCGGATAGATAAGACAGTCAAATCTGGGTATAATGTCATATTCCTTTAGCTGAGCGATCTTAGGATTTTCAGAATGGAGAGAAAGCTCATATACATATTCCACACAGAGAAGTTCCTCTATCGCATGGAACACATCCTCAAACTTTAATACTTCTCCGATGTTGTGATCGGAATTTGGATAATCCAGTCTTGCTTTTATCCTCTCCTCTATCTGCGCTCTGCAGTCCGAAAAATGTCTCTTTACATATACGGTAGCTCTGACACCGACCGGTGCATATACGGGCTGAAGGATCTTGAATCCTGCTGTGATCAGCCTTCTTTCCTCAAGACGCGATGATATCCTGTTAAGATATATATCGGTAAGTTTCGGAAACTTTTCATCCGTATCAGGCATTACCACAACTTTTACCATGTTCTCTTTATCATCAATGACTGCTTTTGTCTTTCTGATGCACAGACCGGGCGTTGACCTTATTATCGACTCGTAATCCTCAGCTGTTACAGCTGTATACGGAGTACGCATATCCTTTAAGAATCTCGCTCTTACTTCTTCAAAGGTTTCCCTGTATGTTCCTCCGGTACCTTCCCCGGGATTAAAGAACAATGCATCTATATCATCATTGTCGATCTCGAGTCTGTTTCCAGCGCTTATATTCCCTCTCGAGCCGTTTGTCACGGCTACACTGCCCATGAAAAGATCAGCACCTATGAAATCTCCTGCATCTTCGATTATTATCTTTCCGTCGCTTTCAAGCCGATGATAATACAATGATCCCTCTGCCTTCTTTTCGGGTCTTACAAAATCATAGATATATCCATCTTCATCCTCTCTTCGGGCTATGAGGAAAAAGCTTTCAGTTACGATATGATTTAGCGGAAGTTCTATCTCCTGATCATCATATCCTATGACTCTGCCTACAGCATATGTACGCATTATCTTCTCGTTATATATGATGATCCTTACACTATCTTTTCCCTTATACGGAGCATATCCGAATTCCCTGGGTTCAAAGAAGAATGTCATTCCGTCTTCTGTTTCTTCGTAGAAACAGTATCTTCCAAGCATTCCTCCGCTGGTTACCATCTCATATCTTCGATATGACTCACCTTTCCCTTCACGGACAAATACAAGATAATATACTTCTTTTCCAAGAGGCGATCTTATAGTCACTTTCTCGGATTTTGAGAAGCTTTGTGAATATGCATAAGTATCCTTCTGCCATACTTCAAACAAAAATCCGTAAAGATTTGTCATTTTGGGAACTATGTCATAGTCGGCTCGCTTAAGAACAGCTCTTATGCAGTATCCCGATATCGGGGTTTGCGAATAAACAGCCGGCTCACTTTCAGGAAGTGAAATACGTATCTCGCCGCTTCCTGCAAAAGCCCCTGTAAAATCTCTTACATTTACCTTTTCAAAACCAGTTTCTGTATAAATTTCCCAGTCTATGTCGGCAAAGATGTGCTCTGTCCTGTCAACAGTGATGTTTCTCTTTTCATTGTTTGTCATCTTCGCATAGAGTATAATCTCACGAAGTCTGCTGACATCGCCTTTGTATATGAGATAAAGAGCATTGTCTTTGCAGGGATCATGAGAGAATATCCTTGCGGGAACAGAAAGCTCTCTGTCAAGAACATAGCTTACATCTCTAAATCCGTCCTTATCGGATGTAAACACTCCGATTATCCTGCACTCACCAGCAACAGTCTCTCTGTTTGTCTCAAAGAATATATCTCCAAGATGAAATCTCTGACCCGGCATGATATTAACCGGATATTCAAGTTCATCAGCCGACAGAAGTACTCTTGAACACTTTCCCCTTGCAGGAACAAATCCCGCCATCTTTAAGAGAGCCATTCTCGCTCTGTAGCTTAAAGCGACTATTTCCGCTCCCTGAAGGGCATTGAATGCAGTAAGGTTCTCGAGTATCGTTATACCCGGATCGGAAGGATTGTAGTTGGTCCATTCAGAGGATCTTAATGGCAGTTCTTTAAGAACATCTTCCATTCTCTCCTCATATGTTCTGCCTTGAAGTTCTTCCACTCTTAGCATAGTTTACGCCTCATTTATTACTAACGATAACTCTGTGCGTACCGCTTCTTGTAACCATGAACGGTGTTATCGCTATAT
>JAGCXJ010000359.1 GCA_017961385.1 Lachnospiraceae bacterium | reverse complement strand
TAAGAAAACTCCCTTTTCCATCTTTTCCTTAAAGTCTGATGACAGTTTATTTGTGACCTTAACGTAATACTCCTTCTCATGTTCATTGCTGCCTTTCATGAGTCTTTTGATGAGTTCTCCGTCATTTGTCATAAGCAGCAAACCTTCGGTTTCCCTGTCAAGCCTGCCGGCATAAGTGACTCTTATAGGATAATCAAATGCATCCTTTAATGTTCTGTCTGCAAATCTGTCCTTTTCAGTGCATGTAATACCGATCGGCTTATAATATGCCAGAACTACCTTTTCTTCCTTCTTTGTGAGTTTTCTTCCGTTTACGATGACTTCGTCTGCAAAGGAAACCTTTATTCCCATGTTTGCAGTTTTCCCGTTTACTGTTACTCTTCCTTCTTCTATCAGTCTGTCAGCTTCACGTCTGGAACATACTCCGCACTCAGCTATGTATTTGTTAAGTCTTGTTTTCTCGTCTGTGCTCATTATATTATGTAAACCTATATCTGATCCTGATCAATAAGATCCTTTATCACTTCTGATGCTATAAGAAGCCCTGCCACCGAAGGAACAAATGCGATACTGCCTATTTCGTTTCCCTCAGGCTTTATTGCTTCCTCTGTGGAATAGACACATTTGACATCCTTTATGCCTCTGTTTTTAAGCTCCCGTCTCATTACCTTTGCAAGAGGACAAACACTTGTCTTGCTTATATCCGCGATTCTAAACAGTGAAGGATCAAGCTTGTTTCCGGCTCCCATGCTGCTTATTACGGGAACCTTTGCTTCTTTAGCAGCTGTAATGATCTGCGGCTTAGCTGTAACGGTATCTACTGCATCCACTACATAATCATATTCTGCAAAGTCAAACTCTGATGCATTTTGCGACAGATAAAATACTTCGCAGGCTTTGACACTGACATCTGGGTTTATGTCGCTCATACGCTCCTTCATAACATCGACCTTGGCTCTGCCTACTGTACTTGTAAGTGCTATTATCTGTCTGTTTATGTTTGATTCATTTATCGTATCCCTGTCAACGATCGTAAAATGTCCGATCCCGCATCGAGTGAGTGCCTCGCAGACATATCCGCCAACACCTCCTACACCAAATACGGCAACGTGCTTTCTTTTTAAGATATCTTGTTTTTCACTGCCGATCAGCAGTTGGGTCCTTATGAATCTTTCGTCCAATCTTTTTCATCCTCCGGCAGTTTTGCAAAGAAAGATACAGCAAATGGTATTGCAATAAAGAAAGTCAGGATATCTGCCGCTGACTGTGATATCTGAACGCCCTTTAGTCCCATTATCCTGCTAGTTATCAAAAGGATCGGTATGAAGCATACACCGTTTCTTAATGTCGATAAAAACGTCGCCGTTGCTTTATACCCTATACTCTGGAACATCATGTTGCAGCATACCTGCATAGGGACAAATAAAAGTGCTATGCACTGCGCTCTCATCGCAAGCGAGCCTATCTTTACTACCTCAGGATCGTTCCTGAATACCTGTACACAGTCCCTGGCATAAATAAATATCACTGTTGCGACAAGTCCTAAAAGTACGGTTCCGAATATAAAAGTAAAGAAGAAGCCCTTCTTGACACGCGAGTACTTCTTTGCTCCGAAATTGAAACCGGCAACAGGCTGAAATCCCTGTCCGATCCCGAGCGCAACACTGAATATAAACATGCTTATCCTTCCGACTATGCTCATAGCCGCAATTGCCGCATCACCGTATATTCCTGCTGTATTGTTTAAAAGCATTGTCGATATGCTTCCCAGTCCCTGTCTGGCAAGACTTGGCAGTCCCGTTGTTATTACATCTGACAGCGTAGCAAAATCGAATCTTACATATCTGATCGCAAAAGAACTCTGTGTCTTCTTTCTTATGAACATTGACAGCAGGATAGTCCACGAAATGTACTGGCTTATGGCTGTTGCCATTCCTGCCCCCTCTATACCCATTCCCAGATAGACCATAAAATATGCATCCAGAAAAATATTTATTATTCCGCCGGATGTAAGTCCGATCATTGCAAAGAAGGCTCTTCCCTCATACCTTAGAATATTGTTCATCACACAGCTGGATACCATCGCAGGTGCAGCTATGAGTATGCATGTAGCATATGTCTTGGCATATGGCAGGATCGTATCTGTACTCCCTAAAAGCCGCATCAAAGGCGTGATAAAAGTCAGACCAAGGATAAGTATCACAAAACCTGCGATCAATGCGGAATAAAAACTTGTAGCCGAAAACTTTCTTGCGTTCTCGATATCCCTGGCACCAAGCCTTCTGCTGATAATGCTTCCGGCTCCATGTCCGAACATAAATCCAACTGCCTGCAGTATGGCCATAAGGCCGAAAACTATTCCTGTAGCTCCGCTGGCTGATGTTCCTATCTTTCCGACAAAATAGGAATCTGCCATGTTGTATATACTTGTAACGAGCATGCTGATCGTAGTCGGCAGGCCCAGCTTAAGTATAAGGCTCGGTACCGGCTGCTTTGTCATCATGTCGTACTGGTTGTCATATTTCATGTTAAGCTATCTCTTCAGTCATCAAATCTGATGCGCTCAATACCGGATTCACCATTTACCCTTCTGCACATCTTCTTGAAATTTCTCATATATTTGCCAAGGATTGCTTCTGCATCATCTGTTCCGGTTATATAAATACACCAGTTCATGCCTTCATCCGTCAGCACATCGTAAAGTGCATCCAGCGTACCGCCGTAATAAGCGGGAAGCGGCAGTTTTTCACGAAGCAGATCCTGCAATTCCTCTACCGAAAATATCCCCGACAGATCGATCTCATATATGTTTTCTTTTTCTTTCTTTTCCATATTCTTCACCAGTATATCTACTCTTGTCCGTATAGCAGCGTGAATGTCTTGTAATGATCATCCGTATAATATATCAGGCCGTCATTTGAATATATGATCCTTTTGGCCCCTCGCTTTTTCTTTCCCTTGGTATCTATATCACATTCATGATATTCCCGCCCCTTTTTCTCAGGCAGGAGTTCTTCATAGTTTCCGAAGTAATCCCCTCCGATGCTCTTTCCCGGCGCATACTCCTCTAAAGAACCGCCTTCCCAGCCGAGTTTTTTTGCCTCTTTCTTTGTGATATAGTTTGACGGCAGCTTACCATATGTATTGATGTATAATGCGACATCATCCTTTGATGTGTAAGTCCCGTTCTCATCTATACTGGCAATCTTTTCATCAGTTTCTGCTACAGAGTTTTCGTCATTGACTTCTTGGTTAGGTTCAGCCTCTTTAACTTCTGCTGTAGGTTTGACCACTTCCACTTCGACAGTCGGTTTGTCCACTTTAACCTCTACTGTCGGTTCAGTCACTTCTACTTCTACCGTAGGTTCGGTCACTTCTACTTCTACATCAGGCTCATTAACTTCTATGTCTACTGAAGTTTCATGTATCTGCGGCTTATTTTTTGCGCAGGATACTGTCAAAAGACAAAGCAGCAAAAGAATGATAAACCTTAAATGTTTTTTCATGGATCATAAGCCTCCATCCAAACAATATCATGAGTTGCTCAACCATTGATTTTACCATAGTTTTAAGCTTGAAACAATGTCAGCGTCCATTTATAATTGTGTTTATGATGTACACTTTGGGAATCGATATCGGAACAACAAATATAGAATATGCGCTTGCCGATGACCTTGCAAAGGTTGTTTATCAAACGTCACGCCAAAACCCTCTCTCAAGTTACGGTCTGGATGTGATGACGCGTATATTTCGCGCCTGCGAGGGAAAGCTAGATGTGATGAGCCGTACCTTGAAGGACGCGCTGAGTCAGGATATCGATATCATAATAAGTGAATCAGATATAACGATAGCCGATGTAAAAAGCATAAATATCGCCGCAAATACAACCATGGTCCATATACTTATGGACTATGACTGTGAAAACCTGGGCAGATATCCGTTTTCTCCGGTTCACACAGAAGCTAAACAAATCGACTCAAGCCTTATCGGGCTTACTGAAGAAATATCGATAGCAGTTAACATAACTCAAGGTTTTTCCGCTTTTGTCGGCGGAGATATATACAGCGGGTTAAAAACACTCCCGTCGTGTGATGACTATCTGTTCATAGATATGGGTACAAATGCTGAAATGGTCTTAGTTACCGGAAACGAGATCTATATCACTTCAGCCGCAGCGGGTCCTGCCTTTGAAACCTGTGCCATAGGTCATGCGAGCGATGCCATAGATGCTCTTGCGGATATGCTTTCGCTCAATGTAATGGATGAGACCGGTCTGCTTGATGATGAATACTTTAACAGCGGTTACGATTCCCGAAACATACACTTTTCACAGAAAAAGATCAGAGATTTCCAAATGGCAAAATCCGCAGTCAGAACAGGTATAGATCTTCTGACCGCAGAAATTGATAACAGCTTTAAGCAGACACTTAATATCTATATAGCAGGTAATTTCGGTTACAATCTAAATATCTCAAACTGTATAAGACTTGGCATGTTTCCTGAATGGTTTGAAAATAATGCAATTGCAGTCGGCAACACTTCCCTAAAAGGAACCCTGCTTGACAGTAAGGATCTTGAAGAATTCTTATCAGATAAAAAAATCAAGGAGATCTATCTTGCAAATCTCCCTGATTTTAATGAATTATATATCTCAAATATGAATTTCTGATCACCAGTACTCGTAAGGGCACTTGGCATTTTTCTTAATGCATCTGAGTTCTACATAGCATCCGCATGCACCGCAGAATGCATCCTTAAGATAAGAACATGTCCTGCATACGTCAAGCCTGTCTTCATACTCATCAATAGATGCCTTATCCCTCTTATCCATAAGATCGATGACTCGCTTTATTTTGTTTTCATATTCCTTTGGATCTATATCCCTTAGCAGACATAGTCTGCACGGTTTTTTTCTGCTCTCCATCTGATCACTTAGCTCTTATAAGCACTACAGATCTTGCAGGCAAGTTTACCCTGATATTCCTGCCGTCAGCCTCAAATCCTCTAAACTCTTTTGTTGTTACAATTTCAGCATTATCAAAAGTATTATGCGCATCCATAGCTCCTGTTACGATAAATGCCTCAATATCCTTAGCATTAAGTTCATCAAAGTTTATATCGATCTCCTTATCTGAATCAAGTGTAAGATTATTGAGCGTAATGTTTACCGTACCGTCCTTGCTCATGGATACGGATTCAGTCACCTCGGGCACCTTATACTCATCTATTCCTGCCTCATTCACTCCCGTAAGGAAGCTGTTTAGAAGCTGTGAATCCTGATGATACTTAAACATGCGGAAAACATGATAAGTGGGGGTGAGTACCATCTTCTTGCCTTCTGTCAGGATCACAGACTGAAGAACATTTACTGTCTGGGCGATATTTGCCATGCGTACTCTGTCACAATGCTTGTTAAATATGTTTAAGTTAATTCCTGCCACAAGAGCATCTCTCATGGTATTCTGCTGATACAAAAATCCCGGATTGGTGCCTTCTTCCACATCAAACCAGCATCCCCATTCATCAACAATAAGCGCAAGTATCTTCTTGGGATCGTACTTATCCATAATGTTGCTGTGCTTGGTGATGATCTCATCCATCTTAAGCGTCTTGTTTAAAGTGATATACCATTCATCCTCTGTAAACTTCACAGCATCGCCTTTATGATCCCAGTCATGAGGCAGTGTGTAATAATGTAAAGATATGCCTTCAAGATTGCCGTGAAGATGATCAAAACATCTGGTAAACAGTCTGTTCAAGAGCTTTTCTGTCCAGTCATAGTCAAAATCTGAAGGACCGCAGGCTATCCTGCTTATCGGCTTATCCTTATCATAACTCTTTACGAATGACTGGTATCTTCTGTATACATCGGCATAATACTCAGGATGCATATTTCCGCCGCATCCCCAGTTTTCATTGCCCACTCCAAAGTAATCAACTCTCCAGGGCTTGTCATGTCCGTTCTTTCTTCTCTCATTGGCAAGCGGTGATTCACCGTCAAATGTCATATATTCGATCCACTCAGCCATTTCCTGGACCGTTCCCGAACCGACATTTCCGTTGATGTATGTTTTGCATCCAAGCTGATCGCAGAGTTCAAAATACTCATGAGTACCAAAGCTGTTGTCCTCGACTACTCCTCCCCAGTTGGTATTAACCATACGCTTTCTGTTTTCTTTGGGTCCTATACCATCCTTCCAGTGATACTCATCAGCAAAGCATCCTCCCGGCCATCTCAATACCGGAAGTTTCATATCCTTTAATGCCTCTACAACATCACTCCTCATTCCTGCCTTGTTTGGTATCTGACTGTCTTCTCCCACAAAAAGGCCTTCATAAATACATCTGCCCAGATGCTCTGAAAAATGTCCATATATCTCAGGATTAATTATTCCCTTCTTTTCATTTTCATGAATGGTAAGTCTGATCATGTAATACTCCTTTGTTAAATTGCCTCTGCAAATACAACTTCTATATCTTTATCTTCTTTTGCTTTATAAAGCGCTTTATCTGCTTCCTTGAAAACCTCATCAAGCGTATAATCCTGATCACCGAACACTACTCCCACACTAAGTGATAACGGTGGCAATCCCTCATCTTTGTCGGATATCTTTAACTGTTCATTTATCTCACGGATCTTGTTCTGTATACGTCCTGTAAGTTGTGACTCCGCATGTATCATTATTACAGCAAATTCATCACCTCCGATACGACAGACATAATCCTGAGCCCTGAAGCTCTTATGCAGTATCTCAGCGACTTTTGTAAGTGCTTTGTCACCGACATCATGACCGTAGTTATCATTGATGCTTTTGAATTTATCCAGATCGATAAGTAAAAAAGCAGAAGTATAAATGTCAACATTGTTAAGAAGGAAATCATATCCTCGCCTGTTGTACAGACCTGTAAGCGGATCATGTGTAGCTTCATACTCAAGCCTTTCCTTGCTCTCACGGCTGACTCGATTCATCAGATTATATGTACGCGCAAGGAATCTCATCTCATATGCTCCCTTGACATCCAACACCTTTTCTTCACGAATTTTTTCTATCGCTTTCTTAAGCGGTATGAGTACTAGATATCTCGTAAG
>JAGCXJ010000358.1 GCA_017961385.1 Lachnospiraceae bacterium | reverse complement strand
TATACGTTCAAGCCTCAGCTTAAGACTGTCGGACCAAAGTACGGAAAGCACCTCGGATTCATCCAGAAGACACTTGCGTCTCTTGACGGAAACGATGCCATGGATGAACTGAAGGCAAACGGCGCACTCGTATTTAATGACGGCGAAGAGATAAGACTCACAGAGGATGATCTGCTGATCACTATGAGCCAGAAGGAAGGATTTGTTACAGAGGCTGACAATAAGACCACAGTCGTAATGGATACGACTCTTACAGACGAGCTTTTAGAAGAGGGTAATGCAAACGAGCTTATCTCAAAGATCCAGACAATGCGTAAGGATGCAGGATTTGAGGTCATGGACCATATACTCGTATCCGTTCTTAATAATGAAAAGCTTGCCGATGTCGTTAAGAAGAATGAAAAGACTATCGGAGACAAGGTACTTGCAAACGGCGTCTCATTTACTGATGAATACGCTGTAAAAAAGGATTGGAACGTCAATGGTGAAAATGTTACCATCTGCATAGAGAGATGTTGATCAGGTCAACATGGAAAGGAATGATTTATGGCTAAGAAGGTTCAAACAACACTTGATTTTGACAGAGAATTATTCAAGAGGAGTGTACTTTACAATGTAAAGACGCTTTATCGAAAGAACATCGAGGAGGCTACCGACCAGGAGATATTCCAGGCTGTAGGATATGCCATCAAGGATGCTATCGTGGATCACTGGATGACTACTCAGAAGGAGTATGAGAAGAAGGATCCCAAGATCGTGTACTACATGTCCATGGAATTTCTTATGGGCAGAGCACTCGGAAACAACTTAATAAATCTGCAGGCTTACAAGGCGGTTAAGGAATGCCTTGAAGAGCTCGGAGTAGATATCAACGTGATCGAGGATCAGGAGCCCGATGCAGCACTCGGAAACGGTGGTTTAGGACGTCTTGCGGCATGCTTCCTTGATTCACTCGCAACACTCGGATACGGCGCATACGGATGCGGTATCAGATACCGCTACGGTATGTTCAAGCAAAAGATCAGAGACGGCTTTCAGGTTGAGGTTCCCGATAACTGGCTTGCAGTTAACAATCCGTTTGAATTAAGAAGACCCGAATATACAAAGCAGGTTAAATTCGGCGGCTATGTAAGCGTTTCCGTTGATGAGAACGGCAGAAACGTATTCAGACAGGAAAACTACCAGGTAGTAAATGCTGTTCCTTACGACCTTCCGATCGTTGGTTACGGAAACGGCATCGTAAACACACTGAGGATATGGGATGCACAGCCTGTTGAATGCTTCCAGCTTGATTCATTTGACAAGGGTGAATATCAGAAGGCTGTTGAGCAGGAAAACCTCGCAAGAAACATCGTAGAGGTACTTTATCCCAATGACAATCACTGGGCAGGAAAGGAACTCAGATTAAAGCAGCAGTATTTCTTCATTTCAGCTTCTGTTCAGGAAGCAGTTGAAAAGTACATGCGTACACATGACGATGTAAGAAAGATGTACGAGAAGGTTACCTTCCAGCTTAACGATACACATCCCACAGTTGCTGTTGCAGAGCTTATGAGGATCCTCATGGATGACTACTATCTCACATGGGATGAGGCATGGGATGTAACAACAAAGGTATGTGCATATACAAACCATACGATCATGGCTGAAGCACTTGAGAAATGGCCCATCGAGCTCTTCTCAAGACTGTTGCCCAGAATCTATCAGATCGTTGAGGAGATAAACAGAAGATTCATCCTTGATATCGAGAAGAAATATCCTTACGAGACAGGTATCACTCAGGAGAAGATCAAGAAGATGGCTATCGTATATGACGGACAGGTCAAGATGGCTCATCTTGCAATCGTTGCCGGCTATTCTGTAAACGGTGTTGCAAGACTTCATACCGAGATACTTAAGAATCAGGAGCTTAAGGACTTCTACGAGATGTTCCCCGAGAAGTTCAATAACAAGACAAACGGTATCACACAGAGAAGATTTTTGCTTCATGCCAACCCGCTTCTTGCAGACTGGGTAACAGAGCATATCGGTGATGACTGGATCACTGATCTTTCAAAGATCAAGAAATTAAAGGTTTATGCAAATGACGAGCAGTGCCGTCAGGAGTTCATGAACATCAAGTACCGCAACAAGGTAAGACTTGCCGAGTACATAATGGAGCATAACGGTGTAGAGGTTGATCCCAGATCTATCTTTGACGTACAGGTAAAGAGACTTCATGAGTACAAGAGACAGCTCCTTAACATCCTGCATGTAATGTATCTGTACAATCAGATAAAAGAGCATCCGGATATGGAGTTCTATCCCAGAACATTCATCTTCGGCGCAAAGGCAGCTGCCGGATACAAGAATGCAAAGCTTACGATCAAGCTTATCAACTCCGTTGCTGATGTGATAAACAACGATGAGTCAATAGACGGCAAGATCAAGGTCGTATTCATAGAAAACTACAGAGTTTCAAACGCAGAGCTCATCTTTGCTGCCAGCGATGTATCAGAGCAGATATCTACAGCCAGCAAGGAAGCCAGCGGAACAGGTAACATGAAGTTCATGCTTAACGGTGCTATCACACTCGGAACCATGGACGGTGCCAACGTAGAGATAGTTGAGGAAGTAGGCAAGGAAAATGCCGTTATATTCGGACTTAGCTCAGATGAGGTAATCAACTACGAGAATAACGGCGGATATGATCCCATGGACATATTCAACAGTGACGAGGATATCAGAAAAGTCCTCATGCAGCTCGTTAACGGATTCTATTCACACAATGATACAGAGCTGTTCCGTACGCTGTATAATTCACTCCTTAACACGGAATCAACCGACAAGGCTGACAGATACTTCATACTTAAGGACTTCCGCTCATATGCAGAGGCTCAGAAGAAGATAGAGGAATTCTACGAGGATGAGGAAAGAGGGGCAAAGGCAGCTATTCTTAATGTTGCATGCTCAGGCAAGTTCACATCTGACAGAACCATCCAGGAGTATGTTGATGATATCTGGCATCTTGACAAGGTTAAGCTGCCCAAGAAGAAAGTCAGCGATAAATAAGATACAGGGAGAAAATAAATGATTACATTATCAAAAGGCGGAGCGTATCTGATAAACGGCACAGAGATAGTCGAAGACAGTGCGGAAGCTGTTTCAGCCATAAAGGCAAAGACCGGCAGGGAAGTGTCTAAGGAAGAAGCTTTAAAAGAGACTATCGCTTACGGCATCTTAAAGGATCATAACACAAGCGACAACATGGACAAGCTTAAGATAAAGTTTGATAAGCTTACCAGCCATGATATCACGTTTGTAGGCATAATCCAGACAGCCAGAGCATCAGGACTCGAGAAGTTTCCCATCCCCTATGTACTTACCAACTGTCACAATTCACTCTGTGCGGTAGGCGGTACTATAAACGAGGATGACCACATGTTTGGTCTGACATGCGCTAAGAAATACGGCGGAGTGTATGTACCTCCTCACCAGGCTGTAATTCACCAGTTTGCAAGAGAGATGCTTGCGGGCGGCGGCAGGATGATACTGGGTTCCGATTCACATACGCGTTACGGCGCACTCGGTACCATGGCTATGGGTGAAGGCGGTCCAGAGCTTGTTAAACAGCTCTTAAACCAGACCTATGATATAGACAGACCAGGTGTTATCGGTATCTATATGACAGGAAAGCCTTCAAAGGGCGTAGGTCCTCAGGACGTGGCTATAGCCCTTATAGGAGCAGTATTTGCAAACGGATATGTTAAGAATAAGGTCTTGGAGTTTGTAGGTCCGGGCGTAGACAGCTTAAGCGCAGACTTCCGTATCGGCGTAGATGTAATGACGACAGAGACAACATGTCTGTCATCTATATGGAAGACTGATGATGAGATCAAAGACTTCTATAATATCCATGAAAGAAGCGAGGACTTTAAAGAGCTTAATCCCGGCGAGGTTGCATACTATGACGGCATGATCACTATCGAGCTTGACAAGGTAAAGCCCATGATAGCAATGCCTTTCCATCCGTCAAATGCATACACGATCGACGATGTAAATGCAAACCTTTCAGACGTGCTTCATGAAGTTGAGGAGAGAGCAAAGGTAAGCTTTGGCGACAAGGTTCAGTTCTCTCTTAAGGATAAGATAAGAAACGGAAAGCTCTATGTAGACCAGGGAGTAATAGCCGGATGCGCGGGCGGTGAATTCGAGAACATCTGCGCAGCGGCTGATATCCTTAAAGGCAGCTATATAGGTTCCGATGAATTCACACTGAATGTTTACCCTGCTTCAACTCCTATCTATATGGAGCTTATGAAGAACGGATGTGCAGCTACACTGCTTGAGACAGGTGCCATATTAAAGACAGCATTCTGCGGACCCTGCTTCGGTGCAGGAGATACACCCGCAAACAATGCGTTCTCGATCAGACACAGTACACGTAACTTCCCTAACCGTGAAGGTTCAAAGGTACAAAACGGCCAGATCGCTTCCGTTGCACTCATGGATGCAAGATCCATTGCGGCTACGGCTGCCAACAAGGGATATCTTACACCTGCAACAGAGATGGAAGGACGTATTGGAGCATACAAGTACCACTTTGACAGCAATATTTACAAGAACAGAGTATTTGACAGCAAGGGTGTTGCAGATCCTAGCGTTGAGATCAAGTTCGGTCCCAATATAAAGGACTGGCCGAAGATGTGCGAGCTTCCAAACAACCTTGTTCTGAGAGTTGTAAGTGAGATCCATGATCCCGTTACCACAACCGATGAGCTCATTCCTTCGGGAGAGACTTCTTCATATCGATCAAATCCTCTCGGACTTGCGGAGTTTACTCTTTCAAGAAAGGATCCCGAGTATGTAGGCCGTGCAAAAGAGATGCAGAAGGTTCAGAATGCACTCATGGCAGGCGAGGATGTATTTGCAGCAAAAGAAGATCTTAAGGCTGTGATGGATGTCATCACAAACAGATACCCTGATGCAATAACAGGTGGTATCGGATACGGATCAACGATATTTGCTGTTAAGCCCGGTGACGGTTCTGCAAGAGAACAGGCTGCAAGCTGTCAGAAGGTTTTGGGCGGATGGGCTAACATAGCAAACGAGTACGCTACAAAGCGTTACCGTTCAAATCTCATCAACTGGGGAATGCTTCCGTTTATCATAAAAGAAGGTGAGCTTCCTTTCACAAACCTTGACTACATCTATCTGCCGGGCATCAGAAAAGCGGTAGAAGAAAAAACGGCTGTTATTAAAGCGTATGCTGTAAAGGGTTCAAACCTTGAGGAATTTGAACTGACACTCGGATATCTTACGGATGAATAGAGACAGTTCATTCTTAAAGGATGCCTGATTAATTATAACAGGATTTA
>JAGCXJ010000032.1 GCA_017961385.1 Lachnospiraceae bacterium | reverse complement strand
GATACTGCAAACAAGATAGGGACCAGTGTTGTGGCAGCCGTTGCAAGATACTACAATGTCCCCGTTTATGTCTGTGCTCCGACTTCCACGATAGATCTTGATACTCTAACGGGAGATCAGATAAATATCGAGCAAAGACCCGACAGCGAGATCACTGAGATGTGGTACAAGGAGAGAATGGCTCCTGTTGGGGTCAAGGTATACAATCCGGCATTTGACGTGACAGATCATTCACTGATAAGCGGCATAGTAACGGAATATGGCATAGCTTACGAGCCGTACACTGAAAGCTTAAAGAGATTAAAAGAACAGGGAAGATAGACATGGCATTACCAAAGAACATTTCAGATCAGACATTCATCGCCGATGAGATGATCTATGCATATCCCAAAAAGCGCCTGGCGGGCATAATCTTTGTCTTGATAGCTCTTTTTGTCGTTGCTGTCTTAAGTATAGTAAACAAAGGATACGGATACGGGATAGGCATGATAGCATTCATGATATATGTATCCTACTTAACTTTCGCGCAGAAAAAGAGCGATTACAGATTTGAATTTGCAAATGAGAAGGGCTTAAGGGATATGAAGCTCTTTTACAAGGGCAGGGAAGTAAAGCTTGACTACCGTCTTGACAGAAACGGCAGGTTCATGTGGAACTCGAGCAAGGAGATCAACGATATAAGCTATGCTGACGGCAGCAGGATGAGCGTATATTTCACCAGATACAGAGTACTTAATTTCGTCAATGCCTTTCTTGACGAAAACGGACTGAAAGCAGAGGTTTCATACTGATATGAAGTTTTATATGCCTACAAGGCTGTATTGTGAAAAAAACTGTGTAAGTAATCACGCTAAAGAGATAGCGGGATACGGTACACATGCTCTTATAGTGACGGGAAAAAGCTCGTCAAGAAAGAATCATTCTCTCGATGATGTGATAAGTGCTCTTGACACATGCTCTACCTCCTATACAATATATGAGGGCGTTGAAGAAAACCCGAGTGTTGAGACTGTCATGGATGCCACATGCAAAGGAATAGAGTGTGGCGCTGATCTTGTTATCGGCATAGGCGGAGGATCTGCTCTTGATGCAGCAAAGGCTGTCGCTCTCATGATGAAGAATCCTAAAAAAGGATGGGAATTTCTTTATGAGCAAGTGGAAGCACAGGCGTATCCTGTGATAGCTGTGCCTACTACATGCGGAACAGGCTCCGAGGTAACCGGAGTCTCAGTCCTTACAAGACATGATCTTAGGACAAAGATATCGATGAAGCATAAGGTATTCCCGGATCTTGCACTTGTTGACGGCAGATATCTTTTGAGCGCTCCAAGAAAGATCATTGTAAATACATCTATCGATGCACTCGCTCATCTCATAGAGAGTGCCGTAAATACAAAGGCTGATTACTACAGCCTGCTTAATGCCATAGGAGGCATATCTCTCTTTAGAAATGCAAGAGCATATATTGATGACATGGATGAGAATGCAAGAAGTCTTGATGAAGACGCTGCACTGATGCTGATGGAAATATCTGCGATAGCAGGGATCGCGATCGCTCAGACGGGAACTTCAATACCTCATGCACTAAGCTATATGCTCACCTATGAGGCAGGAATACCTCACGGACCGGCAGTAGGGAGATTTCTTGCAGGATTTTTGGAGCATGCTGACAGCATAAGGAAAAAAGAGATATTAGATGCTGCAGGATTTGAGAGTACGAAGAGTCTTGGCGAGTTCATAAACAGACTGGCACCTGCTGATGCCGATACAGAACTTGTAGAAAGAGCGGTAAAAGGTCTGCTTTCAAATGAAGCAAAGCTAAAGACCTGCCCGTATCATATAGATGAAGAAAAGCTTAGCCTGATAGCCGGGCTTTAATAGAAAGACGAGGAAGAATATATGTTAAAACAGGTATCTATCTATGCTGAAAACGTTAAGGGCAAAATGCTGGAGATAACAGATGTCCTTATGGAGAACAATGTAAATATTTTAGGTTCGGTAACAAATGATTCGGCCGAATACGGAATAGTCAGGATGATAGTTGACAATCCTACAATGGCGATCGAGGCTCTGACAAAAAGAGGCATCATATGCAAGATGACCGATGTCATCGGTGTCGAGGTAAAGGATGAGGTCGGAAATCTAAACAGACTCCTTAAGGCACTGCATGATGCGAACATAAATGTCGATTATCTGTATCTGTCATTCAACAGAGAATCGGGATGTCCGATAATGGTGCTTCATACGGCTGATGCAAAGGAAGTCGAGAACAGCTTAAGCGCCAAGGGCTTTGCTCTGTGCTGATTGCTTTTTGCGCCTTTTAGTGGTAGTATAGAAAAGGCGCTTTTTTATTTTGCATAAAAATATTTTTAATATATGGAGGATATCATGACAAAGGATTTCGAAGGTTTACTTTCAAAAGTAAACGAGTGTGAGACAAAGAAACTGGCGGTTGCCGTGGCACAGGACAGACCCGTGCTCGAGGCAGTTAAGATAGCTAAGGAGCGTAAGATCGCCGATGCGATACTTGTCGGTGATGAAGACCAGATCAGAGCGATCGGTGCAGAGATCGGCATGAACATGGATGACTATAAGATCATTGATGAGAAGGATGTTGTAGAGGCATCTTTAAAGGCTGTAAAGCTTGTTCATGACGGCGAAGCTGATATGTATATGAAGGGAATCCTTCCCACAGGAACATTTTTAAAGAGCGTTCTTAACAAGGAAGTGGGACTTCGTACAGGAAAGCCTCTTTCACATGTATGTGTATTCGAGATCCCCGGCATTGACAGACTCTTATTCTTGACAGACGTTGCTTTCATGCCTTATCCGACTCTTGAAGAGAAGAAGTGCATGATCGAGTATACTGTAGATGTTGCAAAGGCATGCGGTGTTGACAATCCCAAGGTTGCAGTTCTTGCAGCTCTTGAAACTGTAAACGAGAAGATGCCCTGCACGGTTGATGCAGCTGAACTTTCACGCATGCAGGAAGCAGGAGAGATAAAGGACTGCATCGTTGAAGGACCTCTTTCAATGGATATAGCTCTTTACAGAGAAGCAGCTGAAGAAAAGGGCGCTCTTTCAAGAAAGGTTGCAGGTGATGCAGATATTCTGGTATTCCCCGATATCCATGCCGGAAACCTTGTATATAAGACAATGGTACACATGGTACCCTGCAAGAACGGAAACATCCTTACAGGTACGCAGGCACCGGTAATCCTTACATCACGTTCAGATTCCGTTGAAGTAAAGATCAATTCGATCGCGCTTGCAGCAGTAGTCGCTGAGCAGATGAAGAAGAATAAATAATCAATATACATTTGAGAGGAAACAGATATGAGTATAAAGAGTTTGATCATAAATCCCGGTTCTACATCAACAAAGATCGGTGTATTTGAAGACGAGACACTCCTTTTTGAGGAGACACTTCGTCATTCGACAGAAGAGATAGCACAGTATGCGACCATAGCTGATCAGAAGGATTTCCGCAAGGATATCATCATGAATCTCTTAAAGGAAAAGAATTTTGATATCAAGTCGCTTGGCATGATCGTCGGCCGCGGCGGAATGTTAAAGCCCATCCCCGGCGGCACATACAAAGTAACAGACGAGCTCTTGCATGATCTTGTTATCGGAAAGCAGGGACAGCATGCATCAAACCTTGGCGGAATGCTTGCCCGCGAGATCGGTGATGAGCTGGGAATACCTTCATTCATCGTAGATCCCGTTGTTGTTGATGAGCTTTGTGATGTTGCAAGATATTCAGGTGTTCCGGAACTGCCCCGTACATCTGTATTCCATGCACTGAATCAGAAGGCTGTAGCAAAGCGCTACGCAAAGGAAATCGGAAAATCATATGATTCATTAAACCTGATCGTTGTACATATGGGCGGCGGTGTATCAGTCGGTGCTCACAAGAACGGACAGGTAATAGACGTATTCAACGCACTTGACGGAGACGGTGCATTCTCTCCCGAGAGAGCAGGAGCTGTTCCTGTAGGCGCTCTTATAAAGATGTGCTTCTCAGGTCAGTATACAGAAAAGGAAATCTACAAGAAATTCGTTGGAAACGGCGGATTCAATGCCTACCTTGGAACCAATGACATGAGAGATGTAGAAAAGATGGTAGACGAAGGAAACGCCAAGGCAAAAGAGATCAGAGATGCATTCATCTTCCAGGTTTCAAAGAATATCGGTTCTATGAGCTGCGTATTAAAGGGCAAGGTCGATCAGATCATCGTTACCGGCGGTATCGCATATGACAAGGAAGTTGTTGCAGGTCTTAAGGAAGCTGCCGGATTCATCGCGCCGTTTACGGTTTATCCCGGAGAGGATGAGCTTCTTGCACTCGTTCAGGGCGGACTTCGTGTCATGAACAAGGAAGAGGAAGCTAAGGTTTATTAAGAGGGAGTTATAGTTTTTAATGAGTAAGATTGTTGATAAGATCTTCGGTACTCACAGTGAAAGAGAACTAAAGCGCATAATGCCGCTTGTTGATAAGGTAGAGAGTCTAAAGCCTACCTTTGAAGCCATGTCCGATTCAGAACTTGCGGATATGACTAAAAAATACAAAGAGAGATTGGCTCAGGGAGAGACGCTTGACGATCTTTTGCCGGAAGCATTTGCAACGGTAAGAGAGGCAGCAAGACGTACTCTTAACATGGAGCACTTCAGGGTTCAGATAATCGGCGGTATCATCCTTCATCAGGGACGTATCGCAGAGATGCGTACAGGTGAAGGTAAGACACTGGTCTCAACCCTTCCCGCATATCTTAATGCTCTTACCGGCAAAGGTGTTTATATCGTTACGGTAAATGACTATCTTGCAAAGCGTGATGCCGAGTGGATGGGAAAGATTCACGAGTTTTTAGGTCTCAAGGTCGGAGTGGTACTAAATTCCATGACACCCGAGGAGAGACAGCAGGCCTACAGATGTGATATCACATATGTAACAAACAACGAGCTGGGATTTGATTATCTTCGTGACAACATGGCTATCTACAAGGAACAGCTTGTTTTGCGTGATCTTAAGTATGCCATCATCGATGAGGTCGACTCTGTTCTTATCGATGAAGCAAGAACACCTCTTATCATTTCCGGACAGAGCGGAAAGTCTACAAAGCTTTACGAGGCGTGCGATCTTTTGGCCCGTCAGATGCAGCGAGGCAAGGACATGGAGGATCTTTCCAAGATGGATGCCATCATGGGCGTTGTCCAGGAGGAGACAGGAGACTTCATCGTAAACGAAAAGGATAAGATCGTTAATCTTACCGAGCAGGGTGTTGGCAAGGTTGAGCAGTTCTTCCATATAGACAACCTGGCTGATCCTGAAAATATTGAGATACAGCACAACATAATCCTTGCGCTTCGTGCGCACAATCTGATGTTCAGGGATCAGGACTATGTTGTCAAGGATGACCAGGTGCTCATCGTTGATGAGTTTACCGGACGTATAATGCCGGGAAGAAGATATTCAGACGGTCTTCACCAGGCGATAGAAGCAAAGGAGCATGTAAAGGTTAAGCGCGAGTCAAAGACTCTGGCTACCATCACGTTCCAGAACTTCTTTAACAAGTTTGAAAAGAAAGCCGGCATGACCGGTACCGCGTTGACCGAGGAAAAGGAATTCAGAGAGATCTACGGCATGGATGTCATAGAGATCCCCACAAACCGCCCGGTCGCACGTATCGATTATGATGATGCGGTTTACAAGACAAGAAGAGAAAAATTAAATGCCATAGTCGAGTCGGTAATGGAGGCTCATGCAAAGGGTCAGCCCGTACTGGTAGGTACGATAACCATCGAAGCCAGTGAAGAGCTTTCTGCAATGCTAAGAAAGAAAGGCATTGAGCATAAGGTATTAAATGCAAAATTCCATGAGATGGAAGCCGAGATCGTTGCCGAGGCAGGTATACACGGCAAGGTTACCATCGCTACAAACATGGCAGGTCGTGGTACCGATATCAAGCTTGACGAGGAAAGCCTTGCAGCAGGCGGTCTTAAGATAATTGGTACCGAAAGACATGAGTCAAGACGTATAGATAACCAGCTGCGCGGACGTTCAGGCCGTCAGGGTGATCCCGGTGAATCAAGATTCTATATCTCTCTTGAGGATGATCTGATGAGACTGTTCGGAAGCGAGCGTCTGATAAACATGTTCAATGCACTCGGTATCCCCGAGGGTCAGCAGATAGAGCACAAGATGCTCTCGGATGCCATTGAGAATGCCCAGAAGAAGATAGAGGGCAACAACTTCGGTATCAGAAAGAACCTTCTTGAATATGACCGTGTCAACAACGAACAGCGTGAGATCATGTACGCTGAAAGAAGAAGAGTTCTTGACGGCGAGAACATGCGTGACGTTATCTACAAGATGATGACGGATATCGTTGACGGAAGCGTTGATACCGCGATAGGTGATGACAACCATCCCGAGAACTGGGATTTCAGAGAATTAAACGAGCTTCTGCTTCCCATCATCCCGCTTGAGCCCGTGACTAAGGAAAGGCTTGAGGGCGATAACAAGGGTGCTCTAAAGCAGCAGCTTAAGGAAGAGGCAGTAAAGCTCTATGAAGCAAAGGAAGCGGAATTCCCCGATCCCGAGCAGATAAGAGAGTTAGAGCGAGTTGTACTTCTTAAGACTATAGACAGAAAGTGGATGGATCACATCGATGACATGGATCAGCTGCGTCAGGGAATAGGTCTTCAGGCTTACGGCCAGAGAGATCCTCTTGTTGAATACAAGATGACTGGCTATGACATGTTCGAGGCTATGACCGAATCGATCCGTGAGGATACGGTAAGGATGCTATGCCACGTAAGAGTCGAGCAGAAGGTAGAACGTGAACAGGTAGCAAAGGTTACCGGAACAAACAAGGATGATACTGTTGCAAAGGCACCGGTAAAGCGCATGGAATCAAAGGTTTATCCCAATGATCCGTGTCCTTGCGGAAGCGGCAAGAAATACAAGCAGTGTCACGGTAGGATGTAGAACTAAACCGGCAGGTTTCTGCCGGTTTTTTCAAAAATTTATATAAAGAAAGTGGGTGACGTTTAGTGGTAGAACTTGATCAGATGAAGAGCGAACTTATCTCCTACAAAAATCCATTAGCGGAAGTGAGGGATTCACTTTGACCTCGCTAACAAGGAAAAGAGGATAGAAGAGCTGGAGCGTGAGATGGAGGCTCCAAACTTCTGGGATGATGCCGATGCGGCAAACCAGAAGATGAAGACATTAAAAAATATGAAGGATACGGTAGAGCTTTATTCTTCACTTGAGACAAAGTATGATGACATCGAGACTCTTATCGAGATGGGCTATGAAGAGGCTGATGAAAGCCTGATACCTGAAGTAAGAAGCGAGCTTGATGAATTCATTAAGACTCTTGAAGACTTGAGGATAAGCACTCTGCTTACCGGAGAGTTTGACAAGAACAATGCGATACTTAAGTTAAATGCGGGCGCGGGCGGTACAGAGTCCTGCGACTGGGCATCAATGTTATATCGCATGTACACGCGCTGGGCCGAAAAGAAAGGCTTTAGTGTAGAGGAGCTTGACTTTTTAGACGGTGACGAGGCAGGGATAAAGTCTGTCACGTTCCAGGTAAACGGTATCAATGCATACGGTTATCTAAAGGCCGAAAAAGGTGTGCACAGACTCGTAAGGATATCTCCTTTCAATGCACAGGGAAAGAGACAGACGTCGTTTGTTTCTCTTGATGTTATGCCCGAGATCAATGATGATCTGGATATAGAGGTAAAGGATGAGGATATCCGCATAGATACCTATCGAAGCAGCGGTGCGGGCGGACAGCATATCAACAAGACATCTTCCGCTATACGTATAACGCACTTCCCGACAGGGATAGTCGTGCAGTGCCAGAATGAGCGAAGCCAGTTCCAGAACAGGGACAAGGCCATGCAGATGCTAAAGGCAAAGCTTTATATGCTTCGCATGGAAGAGAACAAGGAAAAGCTCTCTGATATCAGAGGAGAGGTCACCGAGATCGGATGGGGAAATCAGATACGTTCATATGTATTCCAGCCCTACACGATGGTAAAGGACCACAGGACAGGAGTCGAGAGCGGAAATGTAGATGCTGTGATGGACGGAGCTATAGATGAGTTCATAAACGGATATCTTAAATGGATCAATACTAAACCGAATGAGCAGGCGTGATTTATGGATATAATAGCTAAGATAACTGAAGAGCTTAAAGTCAAGAAATGGCAGGT
>JAGCXJ010000357.1 GCA_017961385.1 Lachnospiraceae bacterium | reverse complement strand
TCCATTACGATGCTTAATTCACACAAAGAAGAGTGTATACTTGCCTTTACACCTGTTGATGCCACAGCAGGATGGACAATGCTGGGATTTATACCGGCAGGTGATCTTGTTGTGGATAAGGAAAACTGGTTACTTTTTGGAGTTGTTTTTGTCGGTCTGCTGATACTGTTCATATGCGATCTTTGCTACATGCGTTTCTTAAACAAGCGCCTTCAGGTAACGGCAAGAGAAGCGGATAGCGCAAATAAGGCAAAGACCGATTTTCTATCTACGATGTCTCACGACATCAGAACTCCTATGAATGCCATAATAGGACTTACGACGATCGCCGAGAAAAATCTGACAGACGTGGAATCAACTAAGGAAAGTCTTCGAAAGATCAGTCTGGCCAGCAATCATCTGCTTACGCTGATCAATGACATACTGGATATATCCAAGGTAGAGAGCGGAAAGCTAAAACTGAATCCTCTGACATTCTCTATTGTGGAAACGGTTGAAAATCTTGTGAATATTTCTCAGCCGATGATCAAGGAAAAGAATCTTGAATTCAGTTTCCATATAAACCGTATGGAAAAGGAATATCTGTATACAGACCAGCTGCGTCTGAATCAGATATATATCAATATCTTATCAAATGCCATCAAATATACCGAACCGGGCGGACGTGTCAGTGTAGATCTGCGCGAGGAAAAGAGCGATGTACCCGGATGCGTACGGCTGAGCTATGTCGTAGAGGATACGGGCATTGGCATGAGCCCTGAGTTTATGGAGAACATGTATCAGCCGTTCTCAAGACAGATAGACAGCAGGGTCAACAGCATTCAGGGAACCGGTCTTGGCCTTGCTATTACAAAGCAGATGGTTGAACTGATGAACGGAACGATCGAATGCAGGAGTACGCAGGGAAAGGGAACAGTCTTTAGCGTAGTTATGGACATACCTGTGGCAGACAGACAGCGAGAGGATATGCAGCTTGAATCCGTAAATGTTCTTATCGTTGATGACGATGAGGTTATGCTTAGGACAGCTGTTGACACTCTGGATTCTCTCGGTGCTGTAACAGAATCTGCTCATAGCGGTCCCGAAGCTATCGGCATGATAGAGCATAAGCATCTTTCGGGACAGAATTATGACGTAGTCATTATCGACTGGAAAATGCCTGAAGTAGACGGTGTCGAGACCATAAGAAGAATACGTTCGCAGATAGATAATAATATTCCGATCCTGCTTATTTCAGCATATGACTGGTCAGATATTGAGGATAAGGCAAAAGAGGCGGGTGCCAATGGCTTTGTGAGCAAGCCGCTTTTCCGCTCTACTCTTTATGACAGGATCAATGCTCTTATCGGAAAAGAGTCAAGATCCATAGAACCCGAGGACGATCATTCAGATCTGCAGGGCATGCACATCCTGGTTGCAGAGGACAATGATATCAACTGGGAGATCATTTCTGCAATGTTAGCCATGTTCGGGATCACTACCGATCGAGCTGAAAACGGTCAGGTATGCGTGGATATGATACGCAATGCACAAAAGGGAAGCTATGAACTGATCTTCATGGATATACAGATGCCGCAGATGAACGGTCTTGATGCGACTAAAATGATCCGAAAGCTGGAGGATCCCTGGGCAGCATCCATACCGATCGTTGCCATGACTGCGGATGCGTTTTCCGAAAACATTACGGAATGTCTGAATGCGGGAATGAACGGGCATATCGCAAAGCCTGTTGATATAAAATTAGTAGTGAAGGAAATCCGGAGGATCCGGGAAGGAAGGAAACTATCATGAAAAAGACAATGTGTATGATCTTATCCGTGCTGATGGTCTTTGGGTTTGCTTCGTGCGGTCAGAAGAAGCAGGAAGCGGTGGCTGAAGAAGGATTCAGCCCGTCACTTGATACTTCAAGTACCTGCAGTATCAGGGTTGCCGGTGGGTATGATAACTTTGAAGCGCTGGAGGCTGAATTTGACCGGTTTAACGAATATTATCCAAATGTGGAATTGATGTATACCAAGGTTGATGATTATAACAACATGATCGGGACGGTACTTAACGGAAATGATACCCCTGATATATATATTAATTATTCATGGATGTATGGCAGAGAACAGTATCAGTCTTCCATAGATCATGCCGAGGATCTGACTGATCCCAAACTGGGAATTAACCTTAACTGCATCCGAAGCAATATCATTTTAAATACGCCGGACGGCAAGCTTCCAATGGTTCCTGTTTTTTCAAATACCTACGGCATGCTCGTAAACAAGGACCTTTTCGAAAAAGAAGGGCTAAACGTTCCTACGACATATAAGGAACTTTTGGCAGTGTGCGATGCATTTCGAAAAAAAGGCTATGAAAACCCCTTGATGGGATTTTCAAAAGAGGAGACTACATCACTGTTTTCTCTAACGATCTATCCATACTTCTGCGGAACGATCGCAAATGATGCAGAGGCTGTTGATAAACTCAATTCCCTGGAAGCGTCGGCAGGAGAGTATATCAGACCGTCTCTTGAAAAGATTAAACAGTTTATGGATGACGGATGCGTCAACCTCGATGCCTGTGCAGAGATCGAAAATAACTATGAAGCCGTGATCCTTCGATTCTTTGAAGGTGACATTCCTATGATGACCTGCTCGGGAGATACTGTTTCAGGAACAAAGAAGAGAGAGAGCCGTTCAGAGGCATTTATTGCCAACCCGTTTACATATGCATTTGTCCCCGTACCGATGTCTGATGAAGGTGCAAATTTCCTGGATATGCCTAATCTGCAGTTTTCTGTAAACAAAGACAGCAAGAACCTTGAAATGTCAAATGAGTTCATGAGATTTTTGATAACATCATCGGAACTTAACGAGATGGCTCAGAAAAAGGGCCTTATGTCGCCGACAAACGATCTGTCTTTTAACAGCATGTATGCCGCTTTCGGGGATGTTCCAAAATCAAGAGTCCTGTCTCCTGAAGTGATCGGCTTGACGGATGATGCTGTAATACAGCTAAGAATGGCTGTCTATGCGGTCGGGACCGGTGCTATGAGCATAGATGAGGCTGTCGCAAACTATGGAAGTTTTGAACAATGATGTCATGATATCAGATTTTTTTAATATTTTTTAAAAAAGTTGTTGACATACATTTTCAATAGGTGTATATTTGAACCATCGAAAGTGCCTGTTCGATTATTTTTGATACACAGAAATAATCAACGGCACTTTTTTTATTAGATTAAGAAAGAAGGAGAAAAACAATGTTAAGGCAGTTATGGCTAAATGAGCAGATCAATAATGTTTTCACATATCGTACAGATATGTTTAGTTTGCTGTGCGCATTTTCGGATCATGATCTTGTCATAGCCATTGGAGAGCCCAAACATGAATCTGTTGAGAATAAAGCGTCCGGGGGACGATTGCGATGCTGAGGTAGTATAATGCTATCAGTTTATAGAGCATCCTGATCGCCTGATGGACAAATCCAGCAGGCGATTTTTTTTTGGATTCGTAGCCCAATGGAAGAGCGCCCGACTGTTAATCGGGAGGTTGCAGGTTCGAGCCCTGCTGAATCCGTTCTAAATATGCAGATATAAGACCAGGCACCTTGTATCTGCAAAGAATACTTAATGAAAAGGACAAAGATATGAAGATACGATTTAAAACCGTCACTTGGACGGTAAGCTAACCCGGTGGAAGCGCCAGACTGAAGATCTGGAGGGACTGGTCCGACACCAGTACCGTCCACTATATATAGGTGGTATTTATCCTGACGAGGTAAATTTAAATGTCAACCGTCATAAATCTGGCAGCCGACCATGGGCCTTGGAACTGCAAGGGGTGGTTGCCAGTTTTGCAAACTGGATGTTCAGACGGGTTCAATTCCCGTAAGGTCCACTTATACTGACATAGCTCAACAGGGAGAGCATTTCCCTTACAAGGAAGGGGCTGGGAGTTCGATTCTCTCTGTCAGTATCAAACGAGTATGTAGTGTAATGGTAGCACACGTGCTTTGGGAGCATGTAGAGCCGTTCGAATCGGACATATTCGACTCGCAGGACGGACTGGAATCCGCACCTGTATTTTGCTGGATAGCTTAATCGGCAAAAGCGATCGGTCCATACCCGATAGACTATCAGTTCAAGTCTGATTCCAGCAATATATGCCCGATTGGTCTAATGGTATGATTTCAGATTCTCAGTCTGAAGAAGAAGGGTTCGATCCCCTCATCGGGTACTGTGGCTGTGGCAGAACGGCTATGCATCGGATTGTGGTTCCGAACCATGCGGGTTCAAATCCCGTCGGTCACATAACGGCGGTTACTCGAACGGATACAGAGACTGGCCTTTCAAGCCAGAAAAATGGGTTCAACCCCCATACCGTCGATAGAGCTTTAGCTCAAAGAACAACAGTATATGGATGTCGGAAACAGGCACTTTCGATATCCAACATGTCCATGTGGTGTAACGGCTAGCATGACTGCCTTCCAAGCAGTCGATACGGGTTCGATCCCCGTTATGGGCTCTGAGCATTCTTTCAATGGCAGGAAACCTCTCTGATAAGGAGGCAAAGATGGTCCGATTCCATCATGCTCAATAAACAGACAGCTCGTCCTCGACGGTTTTGGGGAATCGGCTTATATCCGATGACACAGGGTTCGACTCCTTGGGGCTGTATTTATGCCTTCATCGTCTAACGGAAGGACTACTGCCTTGTAAGCAGTGTATGGTGGTTCAAATCCATCTGGAGGCTTATATAAAGGAGAAACAATACTATGCTATTACTACAGCTTAGAAAGAAAACTTCATAACTCATACCCTATTAGCCCAATCGGAAGAGGCACGGGATTTAAGCTCCCGAAAGTATCGGTTCGAATCCGTTATGGGGTATCATGCACCCGTGGCGGAATGGAATACGCAGCAGGCTAAGAACCTGTGGCTTTGCATGAGAGTTCGAATCTCTCCGGGTGTACTTTGCCCGATTAGCCCAACGGTAGAGGCGATGGCTTCAGAGACCATTAAGTATCAGTTCGAATCTGATATCGGGTATGCAGGTGTACCCCAACCGGAAGAGGGAATTGTTTCAAAAACAAAAAAGTATGAGTTCAAATCTCATCACCTGTATTAAAGGAGGATAAATCAATGGATCATTATCAATATAAAGCAAAAATACTTTTACGGTAGGTATGCCTAGCGGCGAGGGCAGGGGTCTGTAAAACCCTGACAAGGAAACAGCGTTGGTTCGAGTCCAACCCTACCGATCATGGCTACGTAGGAAAGTGGCTTAATCCGCCCGACTGTCTATCGGGAGATCGAGGGTTCGAATCCCTCCGCAGCCGTTATCAGATTATAAGAGGAGAAAAGATCATGAAACGAAAACAAGATAAATCAAAGAAGCAAAAAAGATATTTGCGTCTGTAGCCAAGTGGTATGGCAACCGGCTTTTAACCGGTATATCGCAGGTTCGAGTCCTGTCAGGCGCACTGCGCCTGCGTAACTCAGCCGGCAGAGTAGCGGTCTCTTAAACCGAAGGTCGTGGGTTCGAATCCCACTGCAGGCATAAAACAAAAGGGAGGAAGAAAAGGATGTTTACGAGTCAGACCTATGGAAAACTGAATATAGAGAACATACCGGATAAGCTCTTGTTATTCTATGAGAGAATGCGTACATATGATGCTCCTATACAGGTGATCGTGGGTACAGACTCGCAGAATCACAGCAAGACAAAGATAGTAACTGTCATCGCTATAGTATGTGAAGGTCACGGCGGCATATATTTCTACGAGATAAGTCACCTTGACAAGCTTGATAATGTAAGAGTCAAACTCTTTAAGGAAACAGAGTATTCATTAAGGGTTGCGGATACATTACTTGAGACTATTGAGAGTGATTCAAGATTCTATGATCTGTATGATAACTCTACATTTACGATACATGTAGATGCTGGAAGATCGCCTGAGGGCAGGACAGCGGAACTCATACCTACCATAGTCGGCTGGATCAAGAGTGTAGGATATGAATGTGAAGTCAAACCTGACTCTTTTGTATCAAGTACAATAGCCGACAGGATAAGCAAATAACAAAAATTTAAGTAAAAACAGTTAACGATGCGTTATATAATATAAACAGCATCATATGCTTAATACTAAACAGCAGCACAGGCACGACTACTTGGTATTGAGCACTCTATATTGGTAGCTAATCAGGTTTACTTCTATTAGGGATACGGCTGTCGCGGGTTCGAGTCCCGCCGGGCCTATATGGCCTGTAGCTCAGATGGGAGAGCACCGATTTTAATCTGATGATATCACCAATATTACACAGCTAGTGTCACTTACTTTTACTGGTTGGTGACAGGTTCAAATCCTGAAAACAGTGACACGATAATGAGTGTATCTGATAGCTAGCCGGATTTACTTTGATCAAGACTTTCAATCTTATTATCAATCCGGCAATACAATCAGAAAAATGGAGAAAAGATGAAAACAGTATTTAAGGACTATTTATTTAATAAGCATTACCTCATAAATGAAGGTGACAAAACTGATGATAATGTATTTGAGATATTATTTGCCCTTGCGAATAAACTTAACATACGTATCGTAAAGGGAGAAAAACTTCTTCAAAGCGGCATGATAAGATATGCTGCAAACAGGCTTGGAGAGGATGTTCCCGAGCCATTCTACAGAGGATTTCCTCAGACTGTAAGAGAACTTTCCAAAGATCAGCTTTTATTTGATCAGCTTCTTCATTACGTACAGACATACGGACTCGGAGATTTTTCTGAGGCGGGCCATTCGCTCTTTGAAGATAACTTTGATCGTATAGCATTTAAGGAGAGCGCGGATATAAAGGAATTTTCAGTCATTACTTCCAAGGAAGCAGTCATGATCCTTGGTCAGATGGTTGATGATCTGTTAAGCTCTACAAGACCTTTAAGCGATGAACAGTTCATGCTAGTAAAGGAATATGTTGACGATTTCTCATATGAGATAAAT
>JAGCXJ010000356.1 GCA_017961385.1 Lachnospiraceae bacterium | reverse complement strand
TTTGCAGGATTTTTTATCTGAAGTATCCTCAGATTTGTGCGACAGTGTCACACAAATTGAAAGGAATCGGAGAGTTTAAGTCGTTACCCGATTTGCCAGTTGTTTCAGACATGAATGCCGGACAGGATAAGATTTGTGCGACAGCGTCGCACAAATTTGAAACGCCCCCTGAAATCCTGATCAGTAGATTATCATTTTCACACATTAGGGAAATCATGTCATTGGATGATCCGTTTGAGCGGTTCTTCTATGAATTCGAGTGCATCAAAGGCACTTGGAGTGTAAGAGAATTAAGGAGACAGATAGCTACAAATCTATATGTTAGAGCAGGTATCAGTAGTAAACCGGGGGTTCTGCTTGAGCAGTTGGTAAACAATGACTATTCCTCAGCAATGACTGTAAAAGAGCCGATAACATTGGAATTTCTTGGCCTTGATGCTAAGGAAGCGGTGTCAGAAACAGATTTGGAACAGGCCCTGATCGATCATCTGCAAGAGTTCATGTTGGAGTTGGGATATGGGTTTTGCTTTGAAGCACGTCATAAGAGGATACTGATTGATGATGAATATTATTTTCCGGATCTTGTGTTTTACAACCGTGTCCTCCATTGCAGCGTGATAGTGGAATTGAAAAATGAAGAATTCAGTCATGAAAACCTCGGTCAGCTTAATGCATATGTAGGCTACTATAAAGAAAACGAGATGCATCCCGGGGATAACCCTCCGGTAGGTATCCTGCTTTGTACTCGAAAGGGTAAAAAGATGGTTGAATATGCGCTATCTGGAATGGATAACAGCGTTTTTGTATCAACGTACCAGCTTCAATTACCAGATAAAAAGCAGCTGGAGGAGTTCCTGATCAAGGAAATAGATGAACTTGGGCTAAATACAAAAAGGAAATTATAGAGATGATTCATGTACCGGACAAGCCCTTTCATGCGGGTTTCAGCCACTAAAAAGTTCTCAAAGAGATAAGAAATGCTTACAAACCCCGAAAAATCAAGGTTTTTCGTGGTTTTCTTTTTACCTTGATCTGACGTGATATATACGAGTTTGAACCCATTTATTTGGGGCAAAAGGGGGCAAAAAGGGTTAAAAGTTGCCTTGAGGTGGCAAAATAAGGGGCAACCAAGATTAATCTTAGGACAGAAAGAAGTTTGATTCACATACTTCTCAAAGTCCTATGTGGGTTGCCATATTAAACAAACAGATTAATGCATTTCAAAGAAATAATATCATCGATGTTTTTATCTTTATTTGTCTTAATCCGATTGAAAGCATAAGAGTTTATGAAACGTTCAGCACAAATCCTACATATGTTGGGCGTGGTGCCCGGATATTTTTTGACAACATATATACGCTTGCGTATATATAATTCTAAGTATATAATAGAGTCAGAAGGAGGATGCGATTATGTACCTTAAGCAATATCTTGAAGACAATAGTATATCTATATATAAAGTTGCGAATAGCGCTCAGGTTGCCTATCCTACGGTCTTTAATATCGTTAATGGAAAAGTGGATATCCTTAACTGCGCTCTTGGTGTTGTAAAAAAGATAGCGGATGCTCTTAACCTCACAATAGATGAGCTTCTTACACTGTGCGATAAGAATCATTCCTTCAATCTGTTCAGAAGCGAGCAGTGCCATCTGGTAAATCGTATGGGTGAGATAGATTACGTGATTGATCTTCTCGAAAAGAAAAAGATAGATTATTATTGGAAATTGGATATGAAAGCTGAAGCTTTTTATCTTCTGGCAATGCTTGATTATCTAAGTAGAAGGAACGACATTCCAAAGTGTACTGATTATGAGGAAATCAGGCGATATAAGTTGGAGAAGCCTGTCTTTCCTAATGATACAGAGTTATCAGAAAAGCTTTTGGGAAAGGATGCACACCAAGAGGCTTTAAATCATGCAATACCTGAATTTCTTAATTTTAATATTGTTGAATGTGAGATCTCAAATGGATAAGGTTTTATGTAAGAAAAGATGCATTTGTTTAATTATTTTTCTTGTGGCATAACTTTGGTTCGGTCTTTGTAGTCGTGAATGCAGCACTCCTTCTAAAAGTCAGGGATCGGGACTGAAAAAACGATTTTTCGAAAGACTTTTTGTGATGGACAAATATATATATTTGAGAAATAATGAAAAAAAGCACCTGACAGATTTTCGCAAGAGTGGAAATGTGTCCTTTTACGATCCGATCCATAATGGATGTGTAAGAAGGAGGACAAAAGCATGGAATGGATAGAATCATTGCAGAAAGCCATCACGTACATGGAAGAACATCTTTTAGAGGATATCAACTACGAGGATGTAGCAAGACAGGTGCACATATCAAGCTACGAATTTCACAGAGCCTTCAGTTTCGTGACGGGCATGACTGCCAATGCATATATCCGCAACAGAAGGCTGTCTTTAGCAGGAAACGAACTTGTCAAAAGCGATGCAAGGATCACGGATCTTGCGATGAAATACGGATATGATACTCCGGAAAGCTTTACCAAAGCATTCACCAGATTTCACGGCATCGCACCGAAAACAGCCAGAGAACAGGCAGGAAAGCTCGTGTTTTTCAATCCGCTTACGATTACTTTAGATGTGAAAGGCGGTAAGAGTATGGATTACAGGATAGTTCAGACAAAGGAAAAGAAATTTTTAGCACTGGTAAGAGAGTTCAGCAACGGGATCATCAACGACGAAGCCAATCATGATGTGGCAGACTTCTGGGGCGAGTGCAACAGCAATCAGATGCTTTCTCCCATATGGATGCTTCGAGAAGACGGGAAGAGAGATCTTTACGGTCTTTGCAGCCCGACTACTGAAGGGAAGGATACGTTCGAGTACGGCATCGGCATCATAATAGATGAGGATACCGCTGATTTTGATCAGGCAGAGCTTGAAAAGAAGGGATTTGTAATCTGGGATGTCAACCCGGGCACATATGTTGTATTTGACTGTGTGGGTGAAAACGGCGACTGCATCGCACAGACCTGGTCTATGTTCTACAAGGAGTTTCTGCCTCAGATGGGATATGAAGCCTCACAGGAGACTGACTACGAGCTCTACTATGACGGTACACGCCCGGATATCTTCTGCGAACTGTGGATACCGATAAGCAAAAAATGATCAAAGCATAAAGAAAGACAAAAAGGACTCCGCGTGAGTCCTTTTAAATTTGTTAAAAATATATATGTATTTGTGATATCATGAGTAAGGATACAAACAGCACAAAAAACGAGGTATATCTATGGAAAACAGAAATTATCTGCGCGCAAAACGGCTGATACTCATCCCTGTCTTTGTTTTTGTCATCACCATGTTATGCTTGGTGATCGGTCTGATACTTGCCAGTAGAGATATGGACTCTACTGCTATCTATGCAAACTTAATGCTCATAGCCATCTTAAGCATGTTTATATCACCGACAGTGTGTTTTTTCCTGACTGTTGTCGGGACTGTCTTTGCATTTAAAGCATCGAAGGAAGGGGCAGACAAAGCAAGAAAATTCAGAGTGATAGGCATTATTGAGATAATCGCCTGCATCATAGGAGTGATCATTTCAGTCCTTATGTTCATCGGAGGTATGAGCGTTTAGCATATTTGGCAAAAAAGACAAGATCAGCATACCTAATTGGACTTTTTTATCCTGTTAAATGCGAGGGTTTTGGATTAGCATATAAGATGAGATAAAAATAAAAAGGAGATGCGTATGAAAAAAGGTTTTGTGTGTCTGATTGCATGTATACTTTCGATCGCATGCATATTAAGCGGCTGTCAGAGAGGCGACATGATGGATGTGTCTATCACATCTAACTGGACATTAAAGGAGTTTACTGTAAACGGAGAAACTGTCAAGGCAAGCGAAATGGATGCGGATATCCGAAAGATGGCACCTGCTTTTGTATGCAAGGACGGTGAAAACTGTGTCGTTTCCAATAGCGGAAAGGATCATAAGGGAACTATCACGCAGTCAGACGGTCAGTATGTCATAAGCTTTGATGATTCCGATCAGAAAATGACCGGACAGATCTCTGGAGATGTGCTCACTCTTGTCAATACCAAGGAAACGGTCACATTTGTTTTTGTGGCACATTAACAGGTAATCTTTGCTTTGTAGAATCTGTAAAAATATGTTATCATAAACTCTGTTGAATTAATTAACCGAAGCGAGGGAAAAGTATGGGTT
>JAGCXJ010000355.1 GCA_017961385.1 Lachnospiraceae bacterium | reverse complement strand
CCTGAAGTGCTTTGGGGCAGGGACCGTAACACTCGAAGATCGCCCAATCAAAGTCAGGAAGCTCATAAACGGTCATACCTTCAGGAACTTCGCCGCCCTTGTAAATGCCTGCAACGATATAGCTGAACTTGCCGTCACCGACATCATCAACACAAACACCGTACTCACCGATGTTGTTATCTACGATTGCTTTTTCGTATGTATTTGCCGGCGCGTTTCCTTTCCATACACTGTCTGCATATTTTTCTCTGATCTCATCCCAGAACCTGGGGATCTCTACATAAGAAGTTTCTCCGTCAAAAACTCTTGCAAACCCGATCACCTTAAAGCTGGTCATAGTTTTAATCTTGTAATCCATCTTATTACCTCCGCGAATAGAAATTTCAACTTTCAGAGGAAGAAATGGTTTTATCGGTGCGCCTTCACGCACCTGTGAAGGGCTCACACCATGAAAACGCGAAAAAGCTTTTGTAAAGCTTTCGGGTGTTTCATAGCAGTAACGGAATGCTATATCGATTATTTTTTCGTCCGATTTCTGAAGGTCCAATGCCGCCTTGTACAGTCTGCGGTTTCTGATATACTCACCCGGCCCATACCCGGTCATCATTGAAAATCCCTTCTGAAAAAAGAATGATGACATAAAGACCTGTTTGGCAACATCCTGCGTACTGATGTTATCTTCCAGATGCTCTTCCATGTAATCTATTGCCTTCCTAATGCAGGTAAGCCACTCCATTTGTCACACTCCTTCTCTCTGATGATTGTATTCTACACAGAGTCGGAAAAGATATCTTGTCAATTTATGTTCCGTTTTGTCCGGATCAATGCGTCCGATATTCTCCGGACACTTCATATGCGGTATATTCATGATCAAATTCATATCCAAGCTTTTCTGCCAGACGAACTGATTTCATATTCTGGGCATCCCAGCTCGGATATAATCCTTCATCAAGACAGCGTAAGATCAATGCAGCACTCACGATTGTTGCAAGACCTTTTCTGCGTTCTTCCTCTACCGTATCAACCTCTATCTCGATTCCTTCGTTGTATCTGGTATAGGAAGAAGCCCCGGCTACGATCCGGCCGGATTTCATAATCACCATCCCCCGCCCGAGTGCCAAAAAATTATCCTTACTTTTAAATGATGAAACAAAATCCCTTGTCACCGGATCAGGAAGGCACAAGTCGTAGGTTATCTCATCGATCTCTTTCATCTCATATCCGACAGGCAGCTTTGCCAGCATGTTTCTCAACATAACTTTATCAAAACGAGTATCCTTTTTGATGGCGTACCTGGTTACCTTCTTTGCCGCAGGATAGCACTCTTCGATACATGTTTCCCACGCATTATTCTGTGGTACCATGATAACAAAGCCTTCAGGTTTATTGATCACAAGTTCCCTGTCGGGTTCTCCCGCATAAAAAGCGAAGCATCCAACATAAGCCATTGCAGACTTTGGACACTTAGGATCCGTCACAAAGACTTTTCCCATCACTTTCTGCAAACAGGAATAGATCAGCGTTTCCTGCCAGTCTTCAAAAAGACATGCCGCTTTTGAGGTATCGGTTAATTCATATAACATTTTCTTATCGATTCTCCCTGTATATCTATATCATCTGAAAATGCCTCATGGCATCCTCAATCGCCTTAACCTTCTCTTCGGGACATCCAGGTTGCTTACTATCCGCAGATTTCGCCTTATTATAGTTTTCCCGCTCGATGATCCCGTGCTTCTGTTTCACCTGAGCAATATTCAGTTTCGTTACATGAAATCCGTACTTCTCCTGCACTCAGTCCTGTATTTCCTTATATGTAGCCTTTGTTTCTGCACTTGTAGCATCAATCTCATCCAAATTGATTTCAATCTCGATATGATCATCCGGCTTTTGTTGGGACAGACAAACAACAGTTTCAACATGACTTGAGCCTGGAAACTGATCTATACAGCATGCTTTTGTCACATCATAGCCTGCTGCCAAAAATGCTTCCAGATCTCTTACAAGACTGGTCGGCTTGCAGGATATATATATCATATGCTCGATCCCGTATGAGAGTATCTTTGAAAGAGCCTTTGGATGAATACCGTCTCTTGGAGGATCGAGTATGATAAAGTCCGGTTTTTCTTCTATATCATCAAGTACCTTAAGTACATCACCCGCTATGAATTCACAATTATTCAGACCATTAAGTCTGGCATTTTCCTTTGCAGCTTCAACGGCTTCTTCAACGATCTCTACTCCTATGACTTTTTTTGCTACAGGCGCCATAAGCTGTGCGATAGTACCTGTACCGCTGTAAAGGTCATAGACTATCGCATCATCGCCAAAGTCGCCTATATATTCTCTTGCAGTAGAATAGAGTACTTCTGCGCTCAATGTATTAGTCTGAAAGAAGCTGAATGTCGATATCTTAAAATTCAGTCTCAAAATCTTATCTTCTATGTGATCACTTCCAAAAAGTATCCTGGTGTCATCCGCCTTGACAACATCAGCCAGTGAATCATTGATGATATGCTGTATACTTTTAAAGCTGCCTGATACATCAAGCTTAAGTAGCATATCCTTATATTTTTCCATATCAAAGTCATTCTGGGATGTTGTAACAATTGCAACCAGTATCTGTCCGGTATACTTTGCCTTTCTTACGAGCAGATGTCTCAGATATCCTTCATGACGAAGTCTGTGATAATAGGTCAGACCTTCTTTCTCAAAAAAATCAAGTGTGGCACAAAGGATCTTTCTGTAATCCTCATCGACTATCCTGCAGTCCTTAACAGTCACGATATCATAGAAGCTCCCTCTTTTATGCATTCCCAGAGAAAGCGGACCGTCCTTTATCTCATCACCGAAAGTAAATTCCATTTTGTTGCGGTATTCTTCGTTTATCGGACTTGGCTTTATCCCTTCCCATTCATATGGTTTACATAAAATAGAATCGAGAAGTCTCTTCACCTGATCCTGTTTTAGCTTCAGCTGGTCCTCATATGAAAGATTAAGGTATGTACACCCTCCGCACTGTCCAAAATGAGGGCAGTTTGCCTCTATCTCATTGGGTGCCTTGCACTCCACTTCAACAAGATTGCCCTCTCCTTTGCCCTTTCGGATCTTCTTAACACGAAAAACAACCTTCTGCCCCGGAAGTACATTCTTCACGGTACAAAAGGTTGTATCATCTACTTTAACAAGACCCTTGTTAGGGAAATCAACACGTTCAACGATTCCTTTAACAAGTTCATTCTTCTTCATAAAGTCCTCTTATAAGCTGATTACTCTTCTACTTTTTCAGCTTCTTTTTCTTCTTCCTTTTTAGCCTTTTTCTCAGTCTTCTTCTCTTCCTTCTTTACAGGAACCTCTATGGTCTCTTCCTCTTCATCATCGAAGAAATCGTCATCGAAATCATCTTCATAGTCGTCTTCGAAATCCTCATAGTATGAAGGGCCAAGGAAGCGATATACTGCATAGCAGATAGCTGCTATAACTGCTATAGCACCAACTATCGTAAGTATTACTGCTACTGCATTGCTCTTTTTCTTAACCGGTACTTCTTCGACAAGTCCCATATATTCCTTGATCTGCTCGATAAGTTCTTCTATTCTAGCCATATCTGTAACCTCCGAATCTCTTAATCAAACGTATATATTTATAATATCATTTTGAAGTAAAAAAGACCATACAAAATGAAAAATTTAAGGATATCTAGTTCATTTCCTCATAAGTGTCAGAAAATATATCCTTTTCTATGATATATATATCATGATAATCATCAGTTCTAACCGCCAGGTAGTCTCCGACCTTGCCCTCCATATATGTCTCATCATACCACTGAGTGAATATCTTCATTCTCTTATACGTAGGGCGCGCATATATCTGGGTTGCTCCGCTTGATATACACACTCTCGCATATGGAGCAAGCTCTATCATCTTACCGTCAACCCTGTTATAAAGAGTCGGGATGTAATCGGGTTTCCTTATAGTCTCATCGTCTGTATACTTCATATCTGTAGCAGTATAGGATCTGTTGAACTTTTCAAGACGGCTCGAATATACCTCTCCCTTTATTCCTATCATTATTACAAGATCTTCCTCAACTACCGTATCTATGTCTCCCTCGAGAGTACGTATCATCACAGGAGTTCCGACAGGAAGCACATCCTTTGCGAGTACATAGCCCTGATGAACCTTCTTCTTTATATACTTCTTCATTCCGGTAAGATCTATATCATACT
>JAGCXJ010000354.1 GCA_017961385.1 Lachnospiraceae bacterium | reverse complement strand
GCAAGAGTTGTCGCACCGATGAGCTGAATCTCGCCTCTGCTCAAGCTGGGCTTTAAAATATTCGACGCGTCTATAGCGCCTTCAGCTCCTCCTGCTCCTATAAGGGTATGAAGTTCATCTAGGAAGAGAAATACATTTCCGTCCTCAATGACTTCCTTCATGACTTTCTTTATTCTCTCTTCAAACTCTCCTCTGTACTTGGAACCTGCAACCATACCGGAAAGATCAAGAGTCAGGACCCTCTTGTTCTTGACTGTATCGGGAACTTCTCCTGCAACTATTCTTTGTGCAAGTCCTTCAACGATCGCAGTTTTTCCTACTCCGGGTTCACCCACAAGACATGGATTGTTCTTGGTCCTTCTGCTTAGTATCTGGATCATTCTCTGTATCTCGGTTTCTCTTCCGATAACGGGATCGAGCTTGCCTGATCTGGCAAGTTCTGTGAGATCTCTGCTGTATTGAGCAAGCATAGAAGTCCCGTTTTTCTTTGAAGCCTTTATAGGCAGATCCTCTTTGTACAGATTTCCGTCTTCACCCATTGATACAAGTGTTTCGGCATATATCTTTGGCAGATTGACTCCCATTGTTATGAGCAGTCTGGCAGCAACATTCTCGCCTTCTTTGATGATGGCAAGCAAAATATGCTCCGTTCCTATCTCAGCGGAATTAAATCTGTCTGCCTGCGTAGCTGCTTCTTCCAAAACCTTTATGGCTCTTGGAGAATATCCGTCTCTTTCCGCTACAGGCACAGCGGTATCGGGAGCGACAAAATCCCTGACAAGTTCCTCCACGGTTTCAAGCTTTGCTCCGTTTGATGTTAAGACCTTTGCAGCCAGACCTTCATTTTCCTTTATGAGTCCCATAAGAAGATGTTCTGTCCCCACATAGGACTGATGAAGAGTCTTTGCATATTTTTTTGCATGCTTTAAAGCAGTTTTTGCACTTTCGGTATATTCTTTCATGCTGATAATTCCTATTATATAGTGATTATGCATCCAAGGTCATAACCCTGAATGAATATCTATGATCACTTACTTATCAATATCTAAAAATTCGAATTCCATATCATCATCGATGTCGAGGAAATTCTTTGACTGCCATGCTTCCTTCCTGTCATCCTGCAATGCCTTTGAAGGTTTGGTAATGGCTGATGCCTTTTTAGGTTTGCCCTTCTTTGTGACGATCTTTATATCATCATCATTGGGTTCATCCTCAACTACCGGTGCTGGTGCGGGTGTTGCCTTTCTTACCGGACGCTGCGGAACTTCATCTTCATAAGCCTCATCGTCTTCATCATCTTCCCAGTCTTCATATGAATCTCTGAGTTTGAAAAGAAGGATGGAAACCGCGATCACTAAGAACAGTATAACGATACCCATGATGATAACGATCTTTTTATACTTTGAAGCATCTCCCGCATCTGAGCTCTCTGCTGCCTGGCTCTGCTGCATAACGGCATTGATGTTGTCTATGCTCTGTCTGGTTCCCTTGATATGATCATATAAGTACCATGTATCAACGCCTTCGTTGTTTGGTTCATATTTCAGTTCATAATCGCTGTTTGGAGCCGAAACCGGAAGATCTGCTTCCATCTCGGTCTCTTCAGGTTCTTCAGTCTCGGTATCAGCTTCTGCTTCGCCTGTATCTTCAGTTTCAGTCGATGTATTGACGTAATCAGATCTAATGAATCCGTTCACATCACCGTAGCTTATCTGATACCATACCTTTCCATCGCTTCCGTTTGCCTGTCCTGTTATTGAAAGAGCCTGTCCAGCAGGAGCTGTGGCTTTCTTGTTTGATTTTGTTGAAGCCCCCTCTCTTACACTGACTGAATCAGTTGTTGTTCCGCTTGTGAACTCGCATGCTTCAACAGTTGTTGTAACAACTTCAGTAACTGTTTCTGTCTGAGTCGTCTCTTCAGTCTTCTTTGTCTCGGTTGTTTCTGATGAGGAAGAAGATGATGATTCTGTCTTAATATCACCGTCTACATCTGTGACAAGATCGGCTCTGATATAACCTGTTGTATTTCCGTCAACATATACCTTATACCAGGTATAGCCGCTGCCATCCTTTGTAGAAGATAAAACATCGAGCTTGCTTCCCTTAACGGTACTTCCTACCACTTCAGCAGATGTGCTGGCAGTCTGTCTTATCTTTGCCGCATCTGCAGATACCTTGCAGGTTCCCGCTGCCATACTTCCGAAAGCACCGATATATATTGACGCCGTTACGATCGTTGCAGCAAGCAACCCTTTAACTGCTTTATCAAATCTCATATTTCTAATTCCTTTCCACCTCATCTATTGCTTTGCCAATATCACTTCTCATGTATTTATTGTCAAATGTGACCCACTTGGTAGCTTCATAAGCCTTTTGTCTGGCATCCTTAAGATCGCTGCCAACAGCCGTCACGCCTAATACTCTACCACCATTTGTCACTATTTGTCCATCTTTTTCCTTTGTTCCGGCATGGAAACAGTAGTATCCTTCCTTGCCCTCAAAGTTTTCAAGGCCCTTTATAACCTTGCCTTTTTCATATGAAACGGGATATCCTTCACTTGCAAGAACGACACATACTGCAGCATTGTCTTCAAACTGAAGATCTATCTTATCAAGTGTTCCGTCTATGCAGGCATCTACAACATCCATTATATCATTCTTCTGTCTGCAGAGTACAACCTGTGCCTCGGGATCGCCGAAACGTGCATTGTATTCAAGAACCCTTGGTCCTTTTTCTGTAAGCATGAGACCAAAGAAGATGATTCCTTTAAACGGTCTTCCTTCAGCTGCCATGGCATCAACAGTCGGCTGATATATATACTTCTGGCAGAAATCGTCTACTTCCTTTGTATAGAAAGGACTGGGAGAGAAATTACCCATGCCTCCTGTGTTTAAGCCCTGATCGCCGTCAAGTGCTCTCTTGTGGTCCTGAGCCGATGTCATTGTCTTTATTGTCTTTCCGTCAACATATGACAGTACTGAGACCTCTCGTCCAGTCATGAACTCTTCAACAACCATTTTGTTTCCTGAATCGCCAAAGTGCTTATCTAGCATTATTTCCTTTACTCCGGCCTTTGCTTCCTCGAGAGTGTTGCATATAAGAACACCTTTGCCGAGTGCAAGTCCGTCTGCCTTTAATACTATGGGCATCTGTGCGCTTTCAAGATACGCAATAGCCTTATCTGCATCATCAAATGTCTCGTAAGCTGCTGTCGGAATATTGTATTTTTTCATAAGATCCTTTGAAAAGGCCTTGCTTCCCTCCAGGATCGCAGCATTCTTTCTGGGTCCGAAGGTTCTGAATCCCTCGGCTTCAAGTACATCTACAAGTCCCCCCACGAGCGGATCATCGGGTGCGACAAATATAAGATCGGGCTGTATCTTTTTGGCATAAGATACGATCTTGTCAAACTCCATAACTCCTATGGAAGGTTCGCACTCAGCTATCTGTGCAATACCAGCATTACCAGGCACACAGTATAACTTGTCAACTCTCTTGCTCTTTTTCATGCTCACGGCTATGGCATGCTCTCTGCCGCCGCCACCAACGATAAGTACTTTCACACTATCCTCCTTACCCTATCTCAACCTTTGAATCAACAACCTTTATTCTTCCGTTTGCGAAAAGATCGATCGCTTTCGGAAGTATCTCCCACTCCGCCTGCTGCATCACTCTCAACTGAAGACTCTTAGGCGTATCATCAGGTAATACTTCAACCGCCTTCTGCAATATGATCGGACCCGTATCGGTTCCCTCGTCTACAAAATGCGCCGTTGCACCTGTGACCTTGACTCCTCTTGCAAGGACAGCTTCGTGAACCTTTAGTCCGTAGTAGCCTGCACCGCAAAATGACGGGATGAGCGACGGATGAATATTTATTATCCTGTTTTTGAATGTCTTAACAAATTCCTCAGGTATATTTACAAGAAATCCCGCAAGCACGACAAGACCTGGCTCATATGCCTTAACCGTATCAAGCAGTGCCTTGTTGAATAAATCTCTGTCATCATAATCCTTAGGTGATACTACCTTTGCATCAATCCCGGCATTTTGCGCTCTTTCAAGAGCCTTTACACCGTAATTGTTTGAGATCACCGCTCTTATCCTGGCATTTGTTATCTCTTTGCTTTCTATCTTGTCAATGATAGCCTGAAGGTTGGTTCCACCTCCTGACACACATACAACTATGTCTAGCATAAGGTTACTCCCTTTTCTCCCTCTGTTATCTCTCCGACAACATAAGCCTTGTCGCCGGCAGATTCAAATGCCTTTATCGCTGTATCGACATCTGCTTTATCAACTGCTATCACCATGCCAAGACCCATGTTGAATGTGTTGTACATCATGTCCTCGTCAAGGTCAGCCTTCTTTTTCATAAGATCAAATATCGCAGGTATGGGATATGAATCCTTCTTTATATTTGCATGTGTACCTTCTTTTAGCATACGGGGTACGTTTTCATAAAAGCCGCCGCCTGTTATATGGCTGCATGCCTTTAGTTTGACTCCTGCATCAGTTGCTGCTTTCAGTGCCTTAACATATATGCGTGTAGGCTCAATGAGAACATCGCCAAGCTTTGCGCCAAGTTCATCATAATATGTATCAAGGCTTTCCTTGGTCATTTCAAAGACCTTTCTCACAAGTGAGAATCCGTTGCTGTGAACACCCGTTGATGCAAGTCCGATGAGAACATCGCCAGCTTTCAGATCCTTGCCGCTTATTATATCCTTTTCATCAACTATTCCTACTGCAAATCCTGCAAGATCGTACTCATCCTCAGGCATTAATCCGGGATGCTCCGCCGTCTCTCCACCGATGAGCGCACATCCTGCCTGCTTGCATCCTTCGGCAACGCCTTTAACGATAGCTGCTATCTTTTCGGGATAGTTCTTTCCGCATGCTATATAATCCAAAAAGAATAAGGGTTCTCCGCCGCCGCAGACAATATCATTTACGCACATAGCAACCGCATCTATTCCGATGGTATCATGCTTGTCCATTAAAAACGCGAGCTTTACTTTTGTTCCGCAGCCATCCGTTCCGGAAACGAGTGTAGGCTTTTCCATGCTCTTGAACTTCTCCATGGAAAATGCTCCTGCAAAGCCTCCCAGACCTCCGATAACCTCAGGTCTGTTAGTCTCCTTGACAAATGCCTTAATGAGCTCGACTGACTTGTAGCCTGCCTCAATATCAACTCCGGCCTTTTTGTAATCCATAATATTCTCCTTTTTTATAGTTTATTTACTGTAATTCTTATATCCTACTTCACTGAGCTTTGCATCCTTGGCTCCGACCTGTTCTCTTAACTCTTCCTTGTAGTCCTTGAGCTTTTTAAGCAAGACCTCATCGCTCGTAGCAAGGATCTTTGCAGCAAGTATGCCTGCATTCGCTCCGCCGTTTATAGCAACAGTAGCCACGGGAATTCCGCTGGGCATCTGAACTATGGAGTAGAGTGAATCCTTTCCTCCGAGGCTTGTTGTATGCATAGGTATTCCTATAACGGGCATCGGAAAGATCGCTGCACACATACCAGGAAGATGAGCTGCCATTCCCGCACCTGCGATGATGACCTTGTATCCTCTTTCCTCAGCGCTGTTTGCGTAGTTAAAAAACTCCTGAGGCTCTCTGTGTGCTGATATGATGTTCATATCATATGTGATACCGAATCGATCCAGCATCTCTGCCGCCTTTGCCATGATCGGCATATCAGAATCGCTTCCCATTACTATTCCTACCTGTGGCATAATCTTACTCCTTTTCTTTAATCAATCATCAACTCATCCAAAGGCTCGTTGAGTTTCTCAAGTCCGTCAAGAACAAATCTGCCGTCCTTTAGGATGAATATCTCTTCTTTATTATTCTTGATCGCACTAAGGCTTCCCAGTTCATCATAAGGTATCGTGATATCAGTATGGCAGTTAAAGTATGCCGCCTGCATATCAGTTTTCCTCTTTGCTGAAAAACTGTTCTCCTTGGCTACTATTTTCTTACCGTTCGGATTAAATGTCTCAACATCCTCTTCATGAGAATAGCATGTATCACCTACAGCAAAATGCGGTCCTGTCTTTTCTGCGATCAGTATGGGCATGATAGAATCAAGCCCGTATGTTTTTGTTGCTTTGTATGCGACGGTATTTGTTCCTATCGCAAACTCGCCCAGCGGTAATGTATCATGATTGAAAAGAAGATATGTGTCGATAAACTTTTTGCATTCCTCTTTATCCTCATAATTACCACAAGTTATATTATCTATTATTCCGTCCTTAAATTCTAGTGTCAAATCGACGAATTGAATACCATTTAAAAATACTTCTTTGACATGTAGGATACCGTTCGTCCCCTCCAGCCTTGGAGATGTAAATACCTCGCCTACCGGAATGTTGACATCCGCAACACAGTTTTCAAACTTGGTCTCTTTATTCGGATCAGTTATGTCAACCAATTGTACATTTATGTCAGTCCTGTTGCTGTTTCTTCCAAGAACATGCACATAATCTGCTTTATCGAGAGTATCTATGATTATCTGCTGCATATCACGATACAGCTCATAGTTTAGCGTATTGATATCTATCGTCTCTCTGAATATATCTTCAAATCTTTCGCCTATGGCAGGAGTCGGGAATGCAATAATGGTAAAGCTCCTCTCCTCGCCTTTGACGTATCTGTTTAATATCTCTCCGGCTCTGGCGCTGTATTGAGTAAACAGCTTTTTTGTCTGGGAATCAGCAGATGTCTTTTCTTCCTTCTTGACAGGCGTGAATGCCTTTTCTCCAAAGCTTTCTATGCAGGCAGGTCCGCCGTATACGGCTGCCATATCCTTTATCTTATCAAGTCAGTCTCGATAGCTTTCAAGCTTTCTTTCCATAAAGGCATGATCAAAGTAAAAGACCTTGTCATACTCATGATCGCTGTCAAACTGCTTGTTGGGTGATGTGCTCTCTATACCCCTCTTTATAACGCTCCTTGAAAGCATAAAACTCGGCGAGGAATAATGAATGATCGCCTCAAGGCCCATATC
>JAGCXJ010000353.1 GCA_017961385.1 Lachnospiraceae bacterium | reverse complement strand
TTGGAGCAAGGGAATTCCGTGCAGGTTGATAATCTGTTTAAGATATTATTGGCTTTGGATCTTGGAGAAAATATAGAATTGCTGGTCCCGGATCAAACAAAGAGACCAAGTTTTTATCTCCAAAAAACAGATAACAAGCCTAAAAGAGTACGAAGAAAGACAAATAAAACTGATTTCAAGTGGGGGGATGAACAGTGAATGATACAGCAGAAGTCTACTTGTGGGGAACAAGAATAGGCATAATCCATCAAGATATCGCAAAGGTATATGCGTCTTTTGAATATGATAGGAGTTTTTTAACCAGTGGAATAGAAGTGTCACCGCTTCGAATGCCTCTTTTAGGGAATATTTATAGACTGATATGAACAATAAGAAAAATACAGTTCTCAATTTAATGATATTAGCTCTTTTAGCAGCAGGAACAATACTCATGTTTCGCCAGAAAGAGAGTGCTATCGGGTTAACTACAGTAGGACTTTTAAATTTCAAGTTCTTTACTGTTCAGTCTAACTACCTCTGCGCTATAGTATCTTTCCTATGGCTTTTGGCAGACAGATCTGATAAAAAGAAGAAAAATCTGATGATAACACTGAAACTGATGGCTGCATCAGCTGTTGGACTGACATTTGCGATCGTGGCTTTTTTCCTTGGACCGCTGTATGGTCATAGCTTACTGTACAGGGATGCAAATCTGGTATTTCACCTGCTTTTGCCGGTAGTTGCGATGACGGAATTTGTCCTTCTTGATGAAGAAGGGATGATCCCCTTATATAAAACTCTGTTTGCTATGATACCTTCGTTTGTGTATGGAACTTTTTATCTTTTGAATAATCTCATTAACGGAGTGGGTCAGTGGCCTGACGGAAACGACTGGTACGGATTTCTTAACTGGGGATTGCCGGTCGGGATTGTGATCTATATCTCAGTCATACTCGTGACATGGCTTATCGCATGCCTTCTAAGAGCCTTGAATCTTATCCTGCACAAGAAAAGGCAGAGCATGCAGTAAACGAAAATTAAATTGAATTCAGGTACTTGACAAAAGAGACACGCTTGTCGCATAATAAAAAGCGACAAAGATGTCTCTTTTTTAATACAGGAGGTAAGCATGCCGGCCAAGGGAGAAGCAACAAAAAAGATGATAATAGATACAGCAGCTGATCTTTTTTCAAAGAAAGGTTTTAAGGATGTATCCATGACTGATATATGTGATGCCACAGATCTTTCCAGAGGAGGACTGTACAGACATTTTTCATCAACATCCGAGATATTTGCCATGTTGATAAGCACAGAGAGATCTTTTGATGAGAGGATAAAGGCAGATGAAAGTGCGACTTCTATCTTAAAAAGCGCTTTAAAAGAACTTGAAAAGGAGATCCTTGAGCCTGAGAGATCCTTAAGCCTTGCGATCTATGAATTTGCAAGCATCGATGACAATAAGGAGCTTTTTGCAGATCTTGAAAAGAAGGCAAGGAAAAAGTGGATGGATCTTATCTCATACGGCATTAAGACAGGCGAGTTTAAAGATGTCGATCCTGTTAAGATAGCAGAACTGATACTGTACTATTACCAGGGCATTCGAATGTGGTCAAAGATCACGGATATTACAAAGAGATCCGCAAAAAACTACAGCAGCATGATAATCAGTTTGTTAACAGGAGAAGAGATATGAACATAAGACTTGTAAGACCTGAGATAATACATAAACAGGAAGCACTTGCATTCAAACAGGAGTTTTTTGATGCTGGAGAACAGGTGATAAACGGCAGCGAACTGCTCGATCAGACAGACTCATATGAAGACTGGCTTAGATCTGTCACAGATAACTCAGATCCAAAGACTGTCAGTCCCGACTGGGTGGTGACAGATACGTTCTTTGCCGTTGATGATAACGAAAAGATAGTAGGCATCATCGATCTGAGACATACTCTTAACGATTTTTTAAAGGATTTTGGAAACAGCGGTTACAGCGTGATCCCCGGTCAGAGAAGAAAAGGCTATGCGAGTGCAATGCTTAAAAGTCTTCTTGATGTGGCAAGAGAAAACGGAATGGATGAGCTTCATTTAAGCGTTGAAAGGAGCAACATTCCTTCGATCAAAACGATCACAAAAAACGGCGGAGTGTATGAACGAAGCTTTGAATTTAAAGGCGAGACTGCTGATATAGACAGGATAGGGCTATGAATTTAAGGATAACAGAAAACTACATATGGTTTCCCGCTGCAAACGACTGTGATGAAGTAAAGCTTCATATATATTTTGAGGAAACAAAGATACATGAAATGGATGTAAAGCTAAGTCAGAACCCGGAGTTTTACTTTCCGATGGATGTGAGCAGATATCTTGGAAAAGAGATAAAGATATGCTCTGACTGTGATGAGAGCCTTTTAAAAGCTATCTCATGTCATGATGATATATACAGACCAGAGTATCCGTACAGGCCAAAGATACACTTTACGACCGGGTCGGGATGGATAAACGATCCCAACGGCCTGATATATGATAACGGTATATATCACATGTTCTATCAGTTTAATCCCTATGGCATTGACTGGGGAAACATGCACTGGGGGCATGCGATCAGCAGGGATCTGATAAGCTGGCAGATGCAGGATATCGCACTTTTCCCCGATGAATACGGAACGGTTTTCAGCGGATGCGCCTTTAAGGATGAGAAAAACGCATCGGATTACGGAAAGGATGCCCTTTTGTTTTTCTATACCGCAGCAGGAGGCTTTAACGAATGGTCAAAAGATAAGGACAGCACTCAGAGAGTTGCGGTGTCATATGATAATGCAGATACTCTTATCAAAAAGGATATGATCCTTGATACAATAAAGGAAGGAAACAGGGATCCGAAGGTATTCTATCACCATGAAAGCGCTTCCTACGTGATGGTTTTGTATCTTATCGATAATGAATTTGCCATCCTTCGATCAGACAATCTAAAAAACTGGAAAGAGTCTGACAGACTCTCCCTTGAGGGAATGTGGGAATGCCCCGATCTGTTTGAACTAAAGACCAAGGGCAGAGATGAAAAGAGATG
>JAGCXJ010000031.1 GCA_017961385.1 Lachnospiraceae bacterium | reverse complement strand
GAGACTGTTATCCGCCCTATGACAGAAGAAAAAGGACTTGAGTTTACAGTTAATCGTGACTATGATCGCTCTAAGAGGCTTATATGTGATCCCGGTCGAGTACAGCAGATAGCGATCAATATTCTATTGAATGCAGTCAGATTCACAGATGAAGGCAAGATACAGTTTGATGTACATGCTCATGACGATGATGACAAACTTAAAGTCAAGTTCAAGATCAAGGACAGTGGGTGCGGAATCGGCGAGGATTTTTTGCCCCGAATTTATGATGAGTTTTCTCAGGAGAAGCGTAATCCGAATAAATACGGTAAAGGTACAGGACTCGGTCTGACGATTGTAAAACGTCTTGTTGAGCTTCTTAACGGAGAGATTTCGGTTGATTCCGAGGAGGATATGGGTACGACGTTTCGGGTGGAGTTTGAATTGTAAATGGAATACATACTTAAATCTTCAATAGCACTTGAATTTATAAAAAAAGAGCCTATGACAGGAAGTTATAAGGGGATGAGATACAGACTGTCCAGATCAGGAGATGAGATAGAAGCATGTATCTGGCCGGAACCTTATAACTATATAAAGACTGCCGATGAATTGAAGCAGTACAACAGGTTTCCTCTGTCGGCAGAAGGCAAGGATTCCTGTGTTGACTGGTTAAATGAACAGGTGGATGTTCAAAGAGATTTATGGGATAAAGCACTCAGTATGTCGTGGGTGTAAGGTGAAATGTAACCGCTCACTTATATTGTTGAGCGGTTATTGGTATTTTAGGAGGAAAATATGAAACTACTATTTTACGCAGCAAAGACATATGATATAAAATCATTTGATTCAATACTACCGAATTTCCCTGCTATAGAGATTGATTACATTGAACATGAACTTGAGCCGCGTACCGCGATACTGGCTAAGGGATACGATGCTGTTTGTGCTTTTGTCAGTGCTGATGTTTCCGCACAGACTCTTGAGATACTTTCAGAATGCGGAGTAAAAGCCGTTCTTATGAGATGTGCAGGATATAACAACGTCGACGTTGATAAGGCTAAAGAACTGGGCATTGCTGTAAAGCGTGTACCTGCATACTCTCCCGAATCAGTCGCTGAGCTTGCTATGGCTCTTGCAATGGCCGTTAATCGTAGACTTTATAAAGCATACAACAAAGTTCGTGAGAATGATTATACACTCAAAGGGTTACGAGGTGTGCTTTTTTACGGAAAGACTGCAGGTATAGTAGGAACTGGCAAGATCGGTGCTGCCATGTGCCGTATATGTAGAGGCTTTGGAATGAAAGTAATAGCCTATGACGTATATCAGAATCCTGACCTTAAGGATTTTGTAGAATATGTTTCTCTTGATGAACTTCTTAAGACAAGTGATCTTATTTCGCTTCACTGTCCGCTTCTTGACTCAACATATCATATGATCAATATTGAGAGTATTAAAAAGATGAAGGACGGTGTAATACTTGTTAATACTTCGAGAGGAGCTCTTATTGACACTGATGAGCTTATTGAGGGAATACGTCTTAATAAGTTTTTGGGTATAGGTCTTGACGTATATGAGGAAGAGACAGGTAATGTATATGAAGATCGTTCGGATGAAATCATGCAGCATTCTGTCACAGCGAGACTTTTGTCATTTCCGAATGTAATGATGACTTCTCATCAGGGATTCTATACACTTGAAGCTCTTGAAGCGATAGCCGATACAACACTCAATAATATGCTTGATGCTTTAAAAGGAATACAGACAGGAAACGATGTCTGATCTGGAAAATATGCAAGAAACTGATGAACAGGTATACAATCGATATTTAAATGAAAGAAACGAGAAAGATATCCTTATACTTTTTGAGAAGTATAAGGAATCTCTTATATTGTTTATAAACAGTCTGGTTCATAACCTCGATGATGCCGAAGAACTGATGATAGATACGTTTGCTCAGATCGTTGCCGGCCCTACACTGTTTTCTGAAAGAAGTTCATTTAAAACGTGGCTTTTTTCAGTTGGAAGAAATCTTGCATTGATGCGCATTAGAAAATTATCAAGAGAAGTTTCTGCTGATGATGAAGATAAAATTGCACCAGAGAATCTGGAACTTGATATTCTGAAAAATGAAAGAAAAAGACAGTTATATTCTGCGCTTGAAAAGCTAAAGCCTCAGTATCGTGAAATCCTGATCTTGATATATTTTGAAAATATGTCACATGAAGAAGCGGGACGAGTTATGCACAAGAACAGAAAACAGATATACAATCTGGTGCAAAGAGGACAAAAAGCTTTAAAAGAACAACTTGAAAGGATGGGATTTAATAATGAAGGGTATTGAATACCTTCCTACACTGATACAGATTGTCGTATTGATTATCGTGATTGCAGGCGCGCTGCGAATGATCTTACATGATGAAAAGAATATTAAGGCGATATTCTTTGTTTTTGCAATCGTAGCGATTCTTTTAAGTGATATATATTGGCTTGCATATGATTTACTTCGGCCTTTTTCACGCATGCCTTTTGCTGCAAACGAGATAGCTGAATGGGCTTCGTTCATTTCTCTCGGTGCTGTTCTGGCAAGTGATATAAAAGCATTTGGCGTTGATGCAAGAAAGGAGAGGATCTTTTCCATTCTTTTTGTCATGGCTAATGTAGCTTTATGGATAGCATGGACGGGAGAATGGCTGCAGGATATAATGACAGGATTTGCCCTCGGATATCTGCTTTTCTATCTGATGATACATTTGAAGCAGAGTGAATCACTGAGCAAAACGGAGTGGAGAATACTGGCTGTTGTTTGCATTGCACTGATAGCAGCAAATACTATGACCTTTTTTGTTGACCAGTCCCTGGCGTCTACGTTTGATCAGATCACAGGAATGATCCTGTTCGCAGGAGAGATATATTTTATAACTGACGTATTATTGGAGTTTAGAAAAGGCACGAATCCGGCCGCGAGGATTAGCCTTGCATTTGCTCTGTTTGCATGGAGTATTACATCAATGTATATGAGCGCAGACATATTCTATTTTGTATCCATGATCGTTAGTTCGCTGAGCATTTATATGATGTTTGTGTCACTTAAAATGGAGGTAGAGGGATGATTTACGCAGAGAATATCCTTTTATGCATCGCTATACCTCTTGTCGTTTCATTATTGTTCATTCATGCTGATGTTAGAAAGTATGTTGCGGCATTTGTGCTTGGAATGGGCATGTGTCTACTGGCTGCATATATAAGCGGCTTCCTTAATCTGGCTACAGGGATGACTAATAACGATTCATCGGTGTTTCTTTCACCGGTAGTAGAAGAGCTAATGAAACTATTACCGATGATGTTGTTTATTGTTTTACTCAATCCAAATGACAGCACGTTTACAATGCTAGCGGTAGCCATAGGAGCCGGTTTCTCAACTTTTGAAAACTGCTGCTACATACTTACAAGCGGTGCTGAAAGCCTGCCTTACATACTTATAAGAGGGCTGGCAGTTGGAGTTATGCATATAGTAAGTATACTGGCTCTTTCTATATGGTTTGTTGGTGCAAAACGACTGAAGGTGTTTTCGCTTCCTGCCATTGCTGGCGGTGTATCGATTGCGATGGTGTTTCATGCATTATACAATCTGCTTGTATCTAAACCTGGGATTTCATCATATATAGGATTTGTAATGCCACCGGTAGTCGCTGGTTTGCTGTATATACTGTATCGCAGATTGTCAAAACAAAGTGTATCCCAGGATTGATCACTTGGATGGAAGACAAGGAGAATGTTATTAATGAAGTATTCAGATAAAGAAGCAATGCAAGAGATAATGAAGCGGTCAAAGAACGTATCGATCAAGCGAATAAAACAGACCAATATCCTTTTGTCTGTGATCAGCTGCATGTTATTCATTTCGCTTGTGACTGTGATCGCCTTTATACCTAATGGAAGCGGTGATGTGACTTATTCAAATGAAACGGTATATGGATCATTTTTGATAAGACCTCAAACGGGCGCTTACGTTTTAGTTGCAGTATTGGCATTTTTATTTGGAGTGGTAATCAGCATTTTATTCAATAGAATGCGAAAAATGATCGAACGGGCTTGATGGTAAGCTTTGAACACTGTAAATGATATTAAATAAGCAATCCTCGACAATTGTCGAGGATTGTTTGTTTTGCAAATCTGCAGTTTATTTCATTTTCTTGACCGCGGCTGATAACATCAGTTTGATGCGGTTTAGCTGGTTAACTTCGCTTGCTCCCGGATCATAGTCGATTGCAACGATATTAGCTACCGGATGGGTTCTTCTCAGTTCCTTTATAACACCTTTGCCCACGATATGATTGGGAAGACATCCAAACGGCTGCGTACATACAATGTTGGGTGCACCGGAATGGATCAGTTCTACCATTTCACCGACTAAGAACCAACCTTCGCCTGTCTGATTGCCGATGGATACATAATCCTCAGCATACTTTATCAATGTGGATATCGGTGGGGCGGGATCAAAGTGTTTGCTTTTTGCATATTCTTTATTGATGGGTTTTGTCAAAAACTCGATAGCATCAATCCCGAGCTGCGATAACATCGCGCTCTTTTTGCTGGTAAAGAAATGCTCATTCTTATAAACCTGATCATGGAAACAGTACAGCATAAAGCCCATAAGTTCAGGTACGACTGCCTCAGCACCTTCAGATTCAAGAAGCTCAACGAGTCTGTTGTTACCGGCAGGAGAGTATTTTACAAG
>JAGCXJ010000352.1 GCA_017961385.1 Lachnospiraceae bacterium | reverse complement strand
TCCTTTGTATGATATCTCGCCTTCTCCTTCAAGTATCAGGATAGCCGCAAATGATTCCTCAGTGATGTTTAACTGTCCTGAATCAACACACTTTTTTATCTTGACATTGAAGTACTTGCTCTCTCTTCCAGGAACGTATTTCTTCATATCGGAAACATCAAGCGCCTTTTTCATATCAAGCTTTCTCTTGTTTCCGTATTTGTCGGTTCTGTCAAAGTCATACATTCTGTATGTACTGTTTGAATTCTGCTGTACTTCGCAGATAAGACATCCTGCGCCGATCGCATGAACGGTTCCAGCGGGTATGAAATACTTATCTCCGGGTTTTACTTTGATCTTGTTTAACAGTTCAAGCACTGTCCCGTCTGCAGATGCATCATTTAGCTGTTTCTTAGTCACATCCTGATTAAATCCAAGATATATATATGAATCCTCTTCACAGTCTATTATGTACCAGAATTCACTCTTTCCGTATTCATTCTCATGAACAAGTGCATAGTCGTCGTTCGGATGAACCTGAACTGAAAGATCCTGCTTAGCATCTATCAGTTTTATCATTAACGGGAAATGATCCAGTCCCTGATACTTCCACCCGAGCGCGTCATCACCGATATGATTTATATAATCACCGAAAAACAGTCCATCATGTTTTCCCGAAATAACCTTGCTCTGTCCATCAGGGTGCGCTGACAGCTCCCAGCTCTCCGCAAGGGGATTGAGTTCAGTCTTTTTGTTATAATACTTCTTCAGCTTGTTGCCGCCCCACAGATAATCCTTATATGCAGGCTTTAACAGTACAAACGGATCGACTTCATAACCAAGGGATGCTTCGGACATATCCTTGCTCTCTACCGCTATGACATCGTCACCCTTCTGTTCACCTCCGATAGCCGTCTCAATGAACACAAGATTCTCTTCACTTATACAGCTTAGCTGATGCTCTGTCTGTTCAGGGATTGCAAGAATATCTCCAGGAGAAAGAGTGAATGAATTTCCCCCGACAACAGCTTTGCATCTTCCGCTTACAATGTTAATATTCTCAGACTTTTTGGCATGCTTATGAAGATATATCGTCTTACCGGGAAGAACTGAAACCTTTCTTACCTGGTATCCTTCATTCTCATCCTCGTTTATGATCTCATAGCTGCCCCATTTTCTGTAAAAGAGTGGACTTCTGTTAAAGTAGTCCCACAGTTCCTTGCTCTCTAAAATGATCTCCTTTAGATCATTTGACTGACCTTTCTGCCCAATGTATACCGCATCATCAGTATTAACGACAAGGATATCCTTCAAATGATTGACCATTACAAGTTTTTTGTCACATCTGTTTATAACGGTCGTATTGTTGCAGTGGTTTGATATAACAGGATCCTTTTTACCGCCTTTTCCTCTTACCATTGCATCCTGTAAAGAGACATTTTCAAGGTCATCCAGTCCACCGACATCCTGCCAGTCAAAATCACAGTGAACGATCTTGCAGTTTTCTCCTGCATTGATAAGAACACTCTCCATATTTACATGAGGGATGTCCTTTAAAACTTCTGTATCGTAATATATATAATTTCCCTTTATATTCTTAAATGTATATGCCTTGTGGCACAGTTCACTCATCTGAGGGTTGTTCTTGCTCAGTGTGTTAAGGAAATCACCGTTTCTGTACATGAACATGCCCGCATTTATATAGTAGTTGCCTGCACTCTTAAATGACATAGCCTCAAGATCACTAGGGGCTGAGATGAAATCAACGATATCATCGCCATCAAACTGGATATATTCATATCTTGTATCCGGATTATCTATATCCATGCCGAATGCAACTATATTGCCTTTTGAGGCAAGCTTCTTAGCTTCTAATATGCTGTTTTTATACCCTGTCCCTGATATGAGCTGGTCTGATGCGACCACAAAGATCATCTCTGATTGAGGCAGATGAAGACTTGAAAGGACAACCGCAGGTGCTGTGCCATGTCCGGTCTGTTCGAAAATGCACCTGTAGGTAAGACCTTTAAACGCTTTCATCTGATCTTCGATGATAGATTGAAAATCGTGATTTGTTATGATGATGAACTCATCACAAAAAGCCATATTTCTGGCTATTGTCTCCTGAAATATGGAATGGTTGTTTTTGATCTTAATAAACTGTTTGGGATAATTCTTTCTTGATAGAGGCCACATGCGGTCTCCGCGACCGCCGGCCAAAAGTATGCATTTCATGTTGTCAGATTATTCCTTTGTCAGCCTTTCAACCTGCTGATAAATCTCAATACGCTTGGAATCCATCTCGGGCATGCCGACAAAGATGGCGCCGTATTCAAAATAATCTTCATGCATCTCTATTCTGACTATCTCAAGAAATGCGTGTATGACTTCTTTTGTCCATATTGTAAGAAAACCTTCATATATACCACTTATAGAAAGCGGCTCGGTACAATTGAAGCCAACACCTGCCTTAGATATATCACATACCTCAATGGAAACCTCTTTATGAGAGGTGCCGTCGAGCTGCTTTATGACAAGCTTAGATTTGAGTTCTGTTCTGCTGTGACGTCTCTTTTCCATAATACCCTATCCTTCTCCTAGTAAGGTCCAAAAACTACCTACTATAATAATACATAATGGCATCGAACAAAGTCAACATAAAATAGTTATGTAAAATCATCGTCCGTGATAAACATCGCATCTCCGAATGAGAAAAATCTGTATCGTTCATTAACAGCCTCTTCATAGGCATTCAATACATTTTCTTTGCCTGCTAGCGCAGAAACAAGCATTATGAGTGTTGATTCCGGCAGATGGAAATTTGTTATAAGGCAATCAAGCAGTTTGAACTTGTAACCCGGATAGATAAATATGCTGGTATCACCCTCCATAGGATTAATATGGCCGTTTTCATCCGCTGCACTCTCTATCGTCCTGCAGCTTGTCGTTCCGACACAGATAACTCTGTTTCCTTTTGCTTTAGCCCTGTTGATCTTATCTGCCGCATCCTGATCTACTATATAGTACTCAGAATGCATATGATGATCAGTGACATCATCAACTTTTACGGGTCTGAATGTTCCAAGCCCCACATGCAGTGTGACGTAGGCTATATCAACTCCCATGTCTTCGATCTGTTTTAACAGTTCTTTCGTAAAGTGAAGACCTGCAGTCGGCGCTGCAGCACTTCCTTCAAACTTTGCGTATACCGTCTGGTACCGGTTCTTATCCTGAAGCTTGTGAGTGATATACGGCGGCAGTGGCATTTCGCCAAGCTTGTCTAAAACTTCTTCCCATATGCCATCAAATTCAAATGAAACTATCCTGTTTCCCTCTTGTACCACATCTTTGATCACGCATCTTAACAGCCCGTCACCGAATACTACTCTTGCGCCGGGTTTAAGTTTTTTGCCCGGCTTCACAAGTGTCTCCCATGTGTTCGCATCGAGTCTTTTTAACAGAAAGACCTCAACAGCTGCACCGGTATCTTCCTTGACACCGAGCAGTCTTGCCGGAATGACCTTGGTGTTATTAAGCACAAGACAGTCTCCTTTTCTGAGATATTGTGTGATATCACTGAATCTTTTATGTGCTACTCTTCCGTTATTCTTATTTAATACCATCAATCTAGATGAGCTTCTGTCCTCGAGCGGATCCTGAGCGATCAGCTCCTGCGGAAGCTCATAGTAAAAATCCGAAGTTTTCATATAAATCCTTATGCGTTTTTAAGGAAAGCAACATATCCACACTTTGCTTCATAAAGGTCTGCCTTGCTTATGCATTCCCACGGAGCATGCATGTTAAGGACCGGCACTCCGCAGTCAGTAACATTCATACCATACAGAGCAAGAATGTAGGCAATTGTTCCGCCTCCACCGACATCAACCTTTCCCAGTTCTCCTGTCTGGTATGTAACACTATCTTTTTCAAATACAGCGCGCAGCTTTGCCAGATACTCGGCGTTCGCATCATTAGATCCTGATTTTCCGCGCGCTCCTGTATATTTCTCAAGTACTATGCCATGACCAAGCTTTGTGGAATTCTTTTTATCAAAGCTTGAAGCAAATGTAGGATCAAAAGCTGCGCTCACATCACTTGAGAGCATATTTGAATTTGCGAGGCATCTTCTTAGTGAAAGATCTGATGATGCACCGGTTAGAGCCATTATCTCAGCTACTGTATTTTCAAAGAACTGTGAACGCATGCCTGTTGCACCTACAGAACCGATCTCTTCCTTATCGACAAGAATGCAGCAAGCTGTTCTTTCACAGGTTCCTGCCTCTATCATCGCTTTAAAGCTCGGGAATGCACAGACTCTGTCATCGTGACCATATCCAAGAATCATGCTTCTGTCAAAGCCTGCCTCTCTGGCTCTTCCCGCAGGTACCACTTCTATCTCCGCTGAATGAAAATCATCTTCCTCTATATCATAGTTGTCCTTTAAAATCTTAAGGATATTGGCTTTTACCGCCTCTTTTTCCTTTTCTTTTTCATCCTTGTTAGATGATAAAGGCATGCTTCCGACGATAACATCAAGCTGATCGCCCTCGATTACCTTGGCTCCCTTCTTATCCATCTGTTCTGAAGCAAGGTGTATCAAAAGATCGGATATAAAGAATACCGGATCATCCTCATCTTCACCGATATTGATCTCAACAGTCGAAAGATCCTTCTTGACAACTACTCCGTGGAGAGCAAGCGGCAGTGTTACCCACTGATACTTCTTAACACCTCCGTAATAATGTGTATCAAGATATGCTATCTCAGTATCTTCATACAGCGGATTGCTCTTAAGATCAAGTCTTGGTGAATCAATATGCGCTCCAAGTATGTTCATACCGTTTTCGAGCGATTCCTTTCCGATATTGAACATGATCACTGACTTGTTCATGTTAACTGCATAAACCTTGTCGCCGGCTTTAAGGCTCTTTCCTGACTTGATAAGCTTCTCAAGTTCAACATAGCCTTCCTTTTCAATTGCGTTTACAATAAAATCGGTACATTCCCTTTCGGTCTTACCGTTATTCAAAAAATCGCAATACTCTTTTGCAAATGTGTCAATGGCTTTTACCTTCTTTTGCTTTGCCTCAACCCAAACATTCTTAGACATAACCTGTCCCTCCTTATCGTATATTCAAGAACAGGAATGCGGTATCGTCGCATTCCTGTTAATCTGTTCCTATGCTCTAAGTTCTATTCCCAGACTCTCAAGTCCGTTTAATATCTTCTTCATAGCACCGTTTATATCATCTTCATTGAGCGTTCTGTCTTTAGCTCTGAATGTGATGTTATATGCTACAGACTTATAGCCATCCTTTATCTGACTGCCTTCGTAAATATCAAACAGAGACAGGCTCTCTAAGATCTTTCCGCCTCTTTGTGTGATCATGGCTTCAATCTGACCTACCATTATCTCTTTAGGAACAACCATTGAGATATCTCTGCTTACAGCTGGATACTTGGCAAGTCCGACATACTTTCTGTCGAATGATGCAAACGGCAATACATTCGGCATATCTATTACAGCAATATATGTCTTAGTACCAAGTTCATAGTTATCAGCAACCGCAGGATGAACCTCTCCTAAATATCCTAGCACACTTCCATTGTAGGAAATAAGAGCCTGACGACCGGGATGAAGGAAATTCTTTCCTGCTTTAGGATCGTACTCAATCTTTCCGCAAATTCCTATCGCCTCGAAGAACTCTTCAACAACACCTTTCATGCCAAAGAAGTCCATATCTCCGTATGCACCGAGAGTAAACTGCATGCGCTCATCAGGAAGGCTTTCAAGCGGCAGTCTGTCAGCTATATATATGTTGCCCATCTCATAAAGACGAACATTGGTATTTCTTCTGTTATAGTTTGTAGAAAGCGATGTAAGCATACCGTTTAGAGAGATCGTTCTCATGATAGAGAAATCTTCTCCGAGCGGATTTGAAATAACGATTGCATTTCTTGCAGGATCATCACTGTCAAGAAGGAGCTTGTCAAATACCTTTGGGCTCTCAAAGCTGTAGCACATGCCCTGTGAAAATCCACAGTACTGAGCCACCTGTCTGGCAATAGCCTCAACACGAAGTTTGAAAGGCAGCTTTCCGGTTGTTGCCTCACCGCTTGGAAGAGTGCTGGGTATCTTGTCATATCCGTAGAATCTTGCAACCTCTTCAGCAAGATCGGCTATTCCTTCAAGATCCTGACGGAATGAAGGTATTATGATTTCTCCTTTAGCCTCATCATATACAAGCTCGAGCTTTTTAAAGATTGTAAGCATTGTATCTGCATCAATGTCCGTACCGAGCAGTTCATTGATCCTGTCAGGTCTGAACTTGATCTTATTCAATTCCTTAAGCGGTTCGCATACATCAACAACACCGCTTACAACTTCACCGCAGCCAAGTTCCTGAATCAGAGCACATGCGCGATTTATTGCATCAAGGGCATTTCTAGGATCAAGTCCTTTTTCAAACTTGCCTGAAGCATCTGTACGAAGTCCAAGTCGCTTTGCGCTCTTTCTTACATTTGCACCGTTGAATGTAGCCGCTTCAAAGCACACTGTCTTTACATCATCAGTGATCTTTGAATTCTCGCCTCCCATGATACCTGCTATACCAATGGGCTTTACAGCGTCATTAATCATGAGCATCTCGCTGTCAAGCTTTCGTTCCTGACCATCGAGTGTCATAAAAGTATCACCTTCTGATGCACGCTTTACAATGATCTTCTTTCCTTCGATCTTATCAAGATCATATGCATGCATGGGCTGGCCGTACTCTTCCATGACATAGTTTGTTATATCAACAAGATTGTTTATAGGTCTTATTCCACTGGCAGCGAGTCTTCTCTGCATCCACTTGGGAGATGGCTCGATCTTGATATTCTTAACGACTCTTGCACAGAATCTCGGGCAGAGATCCTTATCCTTAACTTCAACCGAGATATAATCCTCGATCTTGTCGTCACATTCCTTAACGTTAACTACTGGAGCGACAAAAGGCTTGTCAAAAGTAGCTGCCGCCTCTCTTGCTATCCCAAGTACACTGTAGCAGTCTACTCTGTTTGATGTGATCTCATATTCAAATACCACATCATGAAGGCCTAAGAGTTCTATCGCATCAGCTCCAACCGGCGTGTCTTCCGGGAAGATGTATATTCCGTTCTCAGGAGCTTCAGGATACATGTTTCTGTCTGAACCGAGTTCCTCTATCGAACACATCATACCGAAACTATCTACACCTCTGAGCTTGCCGTTCTTAATCACTATTCCGTCTTCAGGGAGCGGACCGCCGTCATGGCCGCCTGCAACCTTACCGCCATCAATAACAACCGGCACCTTGTCACCTACCTTTACATTAGGAGCACCGGTAACGATCTGAAGTTTCTTATCACCAAGATCCACCTGGCAGATGATAAGCTTATCCGCATCGGGATGACGTTCTATAGAAAGGATCTGCCCGACATATATATCCTTAAGATTCTTGTCAAGACACTCGTATGTCTCTACCTTTGTCCCGCTTAATGTAAGTGCATCAAGATATTCCTGTCCGCTGCATTCAAGTTCGGGTACATAAGCCTTTATCCATGATAATGCTGTATTCATAAAAACTAATCTCCTCTATCTGATTTATGAGTTGTGCCGTCTTAGAACTGCTTTAAAAATCTTGCATCATTCTCATACAACAATCTCATATCATCTATCTCATATTTAAGAAGTGCAATACGCTCAAGTCCGATACCGAATGCAAATCCGGTGTACTCCTCAGGATCGATCTTGCTCATCTTAAGAACGTTCGGATGAACCATTCCGCAGCCAAGGATCTCAATCCAGCCGGTTCCCTTGCAGAATCGACAGCCGTCACCGCCGCACTTAAAGCAGCTGATATCCATTTCAGCTGAAGGCTCTGTGAAGTTAAAATGATGAGGTCTGAATCTTACCTTTGTATCTTCACCGAAAAGCTCCTTTGAAAACTCTGCAAGCGTTCCCTTAAGATCTGCAAATGTAATATGCTTGTCTATTACAAGTCCCTCTATCTGGTGGAATGAAGGAGAATGAGTAGCATCAACCTCGTCTGATCTGAATACGCGGCCTGGCGCGATCATTCTGATCGGAAGTTTGCCCTTTTCCATAACGTGAACCTGCGTTCCGCTGGTCTGTGTACGAAGAAGAAAATCTCCGTTTATGTAGAAAGTATCCTGCTCATCCTTTGCAGGGTGATCGGCAGGGATATTCAACGCTTCAAAGTTATAATAGTCTGTCTCTATCTCAGGTCCTTCAACAACCTCATAGCCCATGCCGATAAATATTCTCTGAACTTCTTCCATGGCTATTACATTGGGATGGCTGTGACCTACCGCATTTTTCTTTGCAGGAAGAGTAACATCAATGACCTCAGCCTTCATCTGTGCCTCGCGCTTGAGATTTTCCATCTTCTTGATAGCTTCCTCAAGAACCTTTTCGATCTCAGCCCTTGTCTCATTTACAAGCTGTCCGACTTTTGGTCTGTCCTCGGGAGCAACATCCTTCATGCTCTTTAAGACAGCAGTAAGCTCACCCTTCTTTCCAAGGAAATTAACTCTTATCTCATTAAGCTTTTCCAAAGCATCACTGTTCTCGATCTGCTTAATGGCCTCTTTTCTGATCTGTTCAAGTTTTTCGTTCATGTTAAAACCTCACATTATTGACTAAAAATATGTCTAACTTGTTTATTTTATACTCTCATAATCAATATATCAAGACTTAGCGTCATTCTTTTTACCCAGCAACTGACAGATCACGCTTCCGAAATATCTGTTTAGGTTGGCGCCTATCAGAAGGATATACATACACACATACATCCAGATCATGATAAGGACAATGGAGCTTAAGCTTCCGTAAACGTTAAATCCATGATAATAGTCTACGTACATGGAAAATCCCCAGGAAATGACCGACCACCCTATTGCCGAGAATGCCGCACCGGGAATCTGGAATCTCATCTTAAGCTTCTTGTTGGGAAGGAATGTATACATAAAGGCAAAGAAAAAAGTAAGCAATCCCCAAACCATTAAGAATCGCAGATTTCCGATAAGCTTCAGATAATCGGCAATGCCCGGAGCTATCCTTCGTATATATCCTGCAAAATTCTCACCTGTTATGATCATTCCAAAACAGCCTATCAGAAGGACCATCATGATAACAGCATAAAAAGAAGCCCTGATCCTGACAAAGATGATGTTTCTGTTCTCAGTGACTTCATTTGCCGTATTTAGGCCCATCATCATGCCCCACATTCCTTTTCCGCTAGACCATATCATTACAACTATCGCTATAGGCAGAATAGCCTGATACTGCATATAAACCTGAGCAACAAGACTCTCAATGATATTGTCTATGAATCCAGGAGTGTATTCCTCTAGAACCGCCACGATCATATCTTCTGTAAAAGGCAGATATGACAGTATGACACATCCTATAAGGAGGATGGGAATGATCGAGAGCAAAAAGAAAAAAGCCATAGATGATGCGTATGCTGCAACATTATCTCTTTGAAGTTGTTTTCCAAAAGTATAAAAGATTAGATACAGTCTCTTAATCATGCTAATAATTATATTATTTTGAACCTTACTAAGCAATAAAAAAGTGGCTGTAAAAGCCACTTGTAAATACTCCCTTATGCTGGTCCCAAGAGTGTTCCTGAATTTTGACTCCTAGCCAAGGCCAGGTGGGCAACCGCAACTTAAGCGTCTGTCTTCCACTGCGCATTCGGAGGCCTGACATCTTCTTAAGCAATGTAGGAATCCCGTTTAAAGTAAATGTAGGTTCAAAATATCAGGAATGGGTCCCTCTCGGGTAAATTTATTATACAATATTTAGCGTAAAAATGCAAATATTATACTATTATTCTGAACTTCTTCTTGAGTATGGAAATATCTACATGTCTTTGTTCTCCGCCATACTCTCCATCAAGTGTCCATGCCGTTGTTGTATCATGTTCGACAGTGATATGAGCCCCCTTGTCAAGAATTATGAGATCACCCGCTTCATCAGGCTTCCCCGAAGCAAGAGCCTTTACTATCCTGTTAAGCTCAATGATGTTTTTAGGTGCTCTTACAAACATCACTTCATACAATCCGTCATCTAGTGACATATCAAGAGATGCTCTGTTCTTCATACCCCCAACAGACAATGAATTTGTAACAAGCCCCAGCAAAAAATCGCCTTCATAAAACTTGTCATCTATTGTCAGCTTAAGCTTATAAGTAGTAAGTTCGGATACTACCTTGATACCTTCAAGGATGTATGCCGAATACCCCATGACATTCTTTATCTCCTGGGGAGTCGTATAAACAACTTTTGTAAAGATACCAAAAGCTGCAACATAAAGGAAATTGCTGTCATTGAATCTTCCCATATCAACAGCCTGTTCTTTTCCTTTTATCGATGTATCAAGTGCTTCCATCAGATTTCCAGGCAGTCCCAGCGTATTGGCATAGTCGTTTGTGGAACCAGCAGGAATATATGCTATAGGAAAATCAAGATTAAGCTCATCAGTATAACCTATAAAGTTATTGAGCGTACCGTCACCGCCACTTACAACGACTCTGTCATAACCGTCAAAGTCATCAGGCTTGAGTTCGTTCATCTTAAGGACAGGACACATTGTGACTAAACACTCATTACTGTTGTAGTACTGGACGATCTCGAACATCTTCTTTCTTACAACACCCGTTCCCGAAACAGGATTATATATAAACAAAACCTTTTTCAAGCCTTGTCGCCTCCTTTTTTGTCTCTTGTAAAGTCTTCAACTTTCTGTCTTATCTCATCAAGTGAATCCTTGAACCTGTCTGAATACAGAATATTGTTTCTTATCATGTTTCTGTATAAAGCGCCGCGTCTTTGAGCGCTCTCCCTGATCCTTGTTCTCATCAGTTCGTTTCTTACTCTGTACTCAGAAATCTGTGAAAGGAACTCCTGCCTTTTTGTTTCAAGCTCATCTTTTATGTACATATCAGCAAGCTTTTCTTTGGCAAATTCGAGTTTATTCTCCATTTCATCCATTCTTTCTTCAAGACGCAGCTTTGCCTGTTCCTTCTTTTCTTCTACTTTTTCAGTTATGGCTTCCACTGCCTGATTCTTCGCATCATCCGCAAACGCGATCATTACATCCATGCGTTTTTCCATACGTTCAATTTCATCCCTGAAACGCTCCATGGCAATGATGACATCACGCAGGTCAAGAGCAGTCTTAAATGATAAACTGA
>JAGCXJ010000005.1 GCA_017961385.1 Lachnospiraceae bacterium | reverse complement strand
TTCTGCAAGCGCAGCCTCGTATTCGGATTCCTCATGCACGATCGTAACTCCTACACTCGAACCGCCGTTTCCCGATTTAACAACACAGGGATATCCGATTGTGTTCTTCGTATCCTCACCCTTGTACATATATACGCCCTTGGGAGTAGATATTCCGTTATATGCCATTACTTCCTTGGCCATACCCTTGTTTAAGCATACAGCGGAGCTTAATGTATCTGTACCTGTATAGCAGATGTTCTCAAGATCAAAAACGGCCTGGATCTTTCCGTTTTCACCGTTTTCACCGTGAAGAGCCATGAAAACAACATCAGCCTCTCTGCACAGATTTATAACATTTGGGCCGAAGAATCCGACATACTTTGGATCTCTCATCTTCTTTACGGCTTCTATATCGGGATTTCCTTCCTTTACGGCTTCTATCTTGCCGCTCCAGTCGATATCCGCATCAAAGAGTCCTGTCGTATTACCTTCATAACCCATGAAAGGATCGATGATGATCGCTTTATGTCCGTTCTTTTTTAATGCATTATATACATTCTTTCCTGTGGCGAATGAAACGTCCCTTTCTGTGCTGACTCCGCCTGCAAGTACAAGTATATTCATGTTTTTCCTCCTATTTCATCACAAAGATAAGCTTGGATAGTGTTTTTATATCATCATTTTCTTCTATCAGATCCCTCATCTGAGGATTTCGTCCGAACAGATAATGTATGTGATCTCTCCTTATCTGTTCATACGCATTCTCGGATAATGTGTAATCAGCCATACTGCACTGCATAAGATCATCAAGGGTCATGTCTATCGGTGTTTCATTGATATCCGATACTACGTTAAATCCGCTCCTGTCGATCTTTTGAGCTACATTATCCGCATTATATACTATATTTTTCACCATATCCGCACAACGGTCAAAATCCGCTACGTTGCGTGAACGAAGATATATCATATCAGCTATGAACTCAAAATCCTTATACGGACCGGTATAGTTTTCATGTTCATAGTGCTCTGCGCCTTTTCTGTATGCGTTTTTTCCGGTAGCACGGTTTAAGGAAGCATCCGCCATATAAAGAGTAACAGGATCTGCGCTTTCGCCAAACTGTGCGCATCTGTCATAGATTGATACAGCCGCCTCTAGGCATTCGTTAACCTCATCAGGCTCTATATCACCGTAGACACTGTAAAAATCCGCAAGTATCGCACAGGCTAAAAGCCTTTCGGATACATTTTTCTCATTAATGCCTTCCTTGGCTTCAAGGATCTCCTGTTCCTTTTTAAGCTTTTCCTTTATTGACTTTTTAACATATGCCCAGTCTACGCTCTCTTCATCATATACATCACCGGAAAGCATCATGACTGCCAGTCTGTAGCAGTCCTCTTCTTCCGATTTTGCTTCAATCTTTTCAAGCTTCTCGACAACAGACTGATAGCGTTCTTCAAGTATGTTTTCTCTTACAGAAACACTGAGGCCGTCTTTGACATCGTGAGTGCATATCTTAAAAGTTCCTTCACCCGCAAAGGAAGTCATATCTCCGATATAGAGACGCATCCCGTCTATCTCTGTGTCAGTAGGCTTGAGTTCACCGACAAAGAGCGTATCTTTTGCCTCATCATTTATAATACTGAACGTGCTCTCTTCCTTCTCGGAAAGAACATAGACTATCATCTCTTCGCCTGTATCATAGCCGACAGGGTCTACTATGATCCTTGTCGTCTCCCTTACCTCTTCTATGACAGGTACCGACTGTGTCGCAGGAGGCGAAGGGCTGGTCTGTGCCGGTTCTTCTTGTGAGCATGCGCACAGAAAAACGCCGGCCATGACTGCCGTTACAGTATATTTAGCTCTATTAATACCTTCATTTCCCATATCTTGTATATTATACTACCCGAGGCCATTACAGGCAATAAAAAGGGGTGTGAATCCACACCCCTCATCTCAATTTGCTATATCCAGATGTACGATGGAACCTGCCATCGCATTTTCGTAAAGGAATATGCCAGCTTTTCTTATCGCTCCGTTTACATTAAACGTATCTGCCGAGCGCAGATTAAAGTCCGTATCGGCATTTCCCAGATATATGGCTCCGACATTCGCTCCCCTAAGATCAAGAAGCTTATCGGTTCCGTCACAGTCTCTGTACCAGATCTTAAGCGCATCAAATATGTCATCATTTTCGTCGATCCAGCCGTTGTTATCCATATCGTAGGCTGCAAGGTCCTTAAAGCCGTCTCCGCTTACTGTCCCGAACAGTTCCGAACCGTCATTTATGATCCCGTCACCGTTCTTGTCAAGGCTTAAAAAGCCGTTGCTTCCCTTTAACAGGCTGATCTCTTCGGCCTCTCCGTCGCAGTCAAGATCAAAACTAAACTTCTGATCCGACAGATCTGCGATATCACCTGCAAAGTTTAGGACAAGCGGATCGCACATGGAAATGATATCCTGTGACATTGACGCATAGTACTGTTCAAATCTTGAGGACATCTCAAAATCAAGCTTAAACTCAATGCTTCTTCCGTCCTGTGTCGTGACGCTTCCGTTTGATCTGAATCTAACCTGCTGGACCTCGCACGAATAGCTCTCTTCGACCCCGTAAAGGTGGATCACATTTAGTGAATCTGATGCATTTTCGAAACTCTCAGCCGATGCGCTCATATCGTCTATCCCGAATTTCTTTGACATCTGTTTAGCCGATTCATCACCGAAAAACAGCCTCCACAGATAGAGCACAAACTGCTGCCTGACACTCTGAATGTCTCTTGCCACCGGGGTGCTCTTATCAGCAGGAACATTGTTGATAAATCTTATCCCTCCCGTTTTGTACCTGGTAAAAAGATCATTCTGATCGGCGGCCTGCCCGCTGCCTGTCATCTTTTTTTCGTCCTCATCACCTTTTTCCATGGAAAAGAGCGTGTCCGAAAAGCTTCCGTTATACCTGCTACTTTTTGGGTTTTGTGCGGCGTAGCCTACCGCAAACCTCCTTGTAGATTCGGAGCTTCTTTCTCCGACAGAATCCATTCTTACCGCATAGGATTCAATCTTCAAGTTTTTAATCTTCTCCTTTCTTGATTCTTTTAGAAAACAAATATAGAGGGATTTCATAACGATCTATGAAATCCCTCCATGGTGTTTTGTTTCCTATATAGTTTATCGGTAAGACTCTGTATTTTATTAACCGTTTAAACAGCTATATAAGCTCCGGCCTGTACCTTCCACATCTTGGCATACTTTCCGTTCATCTTCAGAAGCTCGTCATGACTTCCCTGCTCCACGATGCTTCCGTTTTCAAGCATGATTATCCTGTCCGCTATCCTGGTCGTTGAGAGACGATGAGAGATGAATATGACAGTCTTATCCTTTGTTGCTGTGAGCATCGCATGATTAAGCTGATATTCGGCTATCGGATCGAGTGCACTTGACGGTTCGTCAAGTATCATGAGTCCGGCATCCTTGTAAAATACTCTTGATATCGCAAGCTTCTGACTCTCGCCTCCGGATAGATTTACTCCGCTCTTTGAAAACTCAGTGGTCAGATCGGTCTCAATGCCGTTTTTAAATCTTCTGATCCTTTCCATAA